>JBCDLV010000139.1:0-8596 GCA_038744895.1 Bacteroidota bacterium
GGAAGCTGGACCGCGAACTGCAAGACCCCACCGACGAGCGCACCCACCACCGCCGCCAGCAGGAGCGTATTCAGGGACTCGACGGGGACGAGCGTGATCGCACCCATCCCGAACGGGTCGTCGAACTGCGTCGTCGCGGCCCACACGAGCGCGGTGATCGTCGAGACGTTCATCACCGTCGGCGCGACGTACGGCACGAAGAACCGCCGGTGGCTGTTGAGCACGCCCAGCGCCCAGGCGCTCAGCGCCAGGAAGGCAGCCATCGGCAGGGCGTACACGAAGAGGTCCACCGCCACGGCGTATCGATCGATCTCCAGGGCCCCGGTGGCCACCTTCTCGGCGTCGTCGAGGAAGCCAGGCGCCAGCAAGGACACCACCACCTTGGCAGACAGGACCCCCGCCACGGTAAACGCCGTGGCGATGGCGATCATCAGTCCCAGGATGGCACCCGCGAAGCGTCCGGCATCCCGCTGGCGGCCCTCCTCCAGCATCCGGCTGTAGATCGGGATGAAGCTGGCCGAGAGCGTCCCCTCGCCCAAGAGGTTATTGAGCAGGTTGGCCCCGCGCATGAGGAGCTGGTAGACGTCGTAGTGCCCGCCGAGGCCGAAGTAGTACACCACCACCTTCTCCCGGACGAGTCCCAGGACGCGGCTGGCGAGGATGCCCGCCATGATGAGCGACGCCCCACTCTTGGGTGGCGCTCCGGAGGCCTCGTGGTCCGAAGCGGTCGGCGCTGCGCTCGCCTCCTCCTGTGGGTCAGCCTCCACCGGTCGGCCCCCAGGGTCCGCTGGCGCCGGCCCGCCAGCGCTGTCGTCTCTTTCGTGGGTTCGCGACCCAGGGTCCGGCTCGGTGCTGCTCCGCTGGCGCTCGTCGCCAGCGGGCTCCGGCGCGTCGGCGGGATCGTCGCCGGGGGACGCCATCGCTAGACCCGGCCCGCGAAGTGGCGGACGCCCATGCCGTAGCCCTCAATCCCAAACCCTGTGATGACACCCACGCACACAGCCGACAGC
Source organism: Bacteroidota bacterium (assembly GCA_038744895.1). Classification (GTDB taxonomy): domain Bacteria; phylum Bacteroidota; class Rhodothermia; order Rhodothermales; family Rubricoccaceae; genus Rubrivirga. The sequence goes on from JBCDLV010000139.1 coordinate 1,011, forward strand.
AGCGACGTGTGGCGGAAGCTCTCCCGCGCGAACACGTTCGAGATGTGGACCTCCACGACAGGCGTCGTGATGGACGCGATGGCGTCGCGGAGCGCCACCGAGGTGTGGGCGTAGCCGCCAGGGTTGAAGACCACGCCAGCGGTGTCGACGGCGTCGGCGCCATGGAGGGCGTCGATGAGGGAGCCCTCATCGTTGTGCTGGGCAAACGCCAGGGACACCTCCGGGAACCGCTGGCGCAGGTCGGCCTCGATGTCGTCGAGGGTGAGCGCGCCGTAGACCTCCGGCTCGCGCGTGCCGAGGCGGTTCAGGTTGGGACCGTTGAGGACGAGGACGCCAGGGCGGAGAACGGACACGACGAAGGGAGAGGAGACGACGAAGCTAGCGCTCCGCCGGGTCCGAGAGTCCGCTGGCGTCAGGCTGTGTTTGACAGGTTTCCTCCGGGCTGCGCCCGGCTCCTCAACCCGCCAGCGGCGCCGCCCATCGTGAGGACCAATCCGTCGTACGCCAGCTGGACGCCAGCGGGCAGGGTCGCGTTGGCTTCGTCGTGCCCCATCGCATGCGTGACGTGGGTGAGCCAGGTCTCGCGGACGCCCATCTCCAGGGCGACCGTCGCGGCCTCGTCGAACGTGAGGTGCGTCGGGTGGGGATCGGGGCGAAGGCCATCCAGCACAAGCGTGTCGATCCCGTCGAGGGCCTGCCGAGCCGCATCGGGGACCTCGCCGACGTCCGTGAGATAGCCGAAGTCGCCGATCCGAAAGCCCAGCACCTCGAAGGTGCCGTGCGGGGCACGCACCGGCGTCACCTCGACGCGCGCGTCCGGATGGGTCCGGCTGGCGACGACGAACGAGCCATCGACCGGGTGGAGATCCAGGAGCGACGCACCGGGATAGGTGCGGTCGAAGACGTAGCGGAACATGCTCCGCAACGCATCGGCTGTCTGCGCGCCCGCATGGACCGGGATCGAGGACCGCTGGCGGAAGAAGAAGGGCCGCAGGTCGTCCAGGCCCATGACGTGGTCGAAGTGCTCGTGGGTGACCAGAAGGGCGTCGACGGCCTCGACACCGTAGCGGAGCGCCTGCGTCCGGAAGTCCGGCCCCACGTCGACCTGAAGGTGCACGTCGCCGGCGTCCGTATGGGCCACGATGTGTGCCGAGGCTCGAAGGCGTGCATCTCGCGGGTCATCGGACGAGCAGACGGGGCAGTCGCACCCGATCACGGGGACGCCCGTCGAGGTGCCGGTCCCGAGGAGCGTGACGGTGAGGGCCGGGGCGCTGTCAGGCATCGTCGTCGGAGCCCTCGGCATCGGCCAGGCCGGCGTCGGCCCGTGCCCAGGCGTCGTCGAGCGCAGCGCGCACGGCCGGACGCAGGTACAGTGTGTCGACGCCGCCCCGCTGGCGCAGCGCCTCGGCCAGCACAGCCGCCTGGGCCTCGGCGGGGTGCTGCCGGTTGAGCACGCACACCGTCTCCTCGCCGACCACGCAGAGACCGCCGCGGAACCGGCCGCGCTCGCGCCGCACGCGCACGCCGAGTTGGCCGAGGGCCTCCTCGAAGGCGGTCACGATGGCGGGAGATTTCATGTGGCGAAGGGGCATGAGAACAGGGAACGCGGGACATGGGCAGAAGCGGTCCCCACCTCCCAATTCCCGTCTCCCCCTACGAAGCGTACTTCTTCAGCAGCGAGCGGCCCGACTTCTGATCGCGCACGTCGAACGCCAGCGGGTCCACGGCCGGGTCTTGCTCGATCACGAACGTGATCCCGCGCAGCGACAGCCGCCACCGCGTCAGCGGCGACGGGAAGCCCCGCCGCAGGTACGCCCCGAACAACGGGTGCACGCGCACCACGATGGGCCGCTTGCGGTACTTCTCGCCGACCGTCCGCCGGTAGTGGTCTAGCCACCCGCGGAGGCGGCCGGCCAGCGCTTGCGGCGTCACGTCCTCGGGGGCCACACTCGGACGCTCGGCCTCCTCGCGGCGCACCGGCCTCTCGGCCTCTGCCTCGGGCGCCCGCTGGCGCCGGATCTCACCCGCACCCGCTGCGGCCTTGGCCTCGGCGCCGTCGAGCGTAGCCTCGTCGTCTGCCGACTGCGTCGTGATGGACGGACGGAGCCGCTGGCGCGTGATCTGCACGAGGCCGAAGTCCGACATCGGCAGCAGCTTCGTCACCGCGCGGTCCTTCTTGAACTCCTCCTTGAGCGCGTCGGTCACCTTTCGGCGGTCCCGGTCGTACTTGAGGTCGATGAAGTCGACCACGATGATGCCGCCCAGGTCGCGCAGGCGGAGCTGCTTGGCGATCTCTTTGGCCGCCGCCACGTTGACGTCGATCAGGTTCTGCTTCTGCGACTTGCCACGCCCGGCGCGGCCCGAGTTGACGTCCACGACGTGCATCGCCTCGGTCGTCTCGATGTAGAGGTAGCCGCCACCCTTCATGTTGACGCGGCGCGAGAAGGCCTCCTCGACCTGCTTCTCGATGCCGACCGAGCGGAAGACCGGCTGGCGCCCCGTGTGGAGCTCCACCTTCTCGGCCATGCTCGGCGCGACGGCCTTGACGTAGGCCTGGACACGCTTGAACACCTTGGGATCGTCGACGAGGATGCGGTCGAAGTCGTCCGAGAACAGGTCCCGAATGATCGACGACACCATGTTGACGTCCTCGTACAGCAGAACCGGCGGCTCGGGGTTGCCCTTCAGCTTCTTCTCGATCTTGCGCCAGCGGTCGGTGAGCAGCCGCAGGTCCGTGTCGAGGCTCTTGGCGTCGCGGCCCTTCGCCACCGTCCGCACGATCACGCCGAACCCGTCCGGCTTCAGGCTGGTCGCCAGCGTCCGCAGGCGCTTGCGCTCCTTGGAGCTCTCGATCTTCTTCGAGACCGCCACGTAGTCGGCAGCAGGCACGAGCACCAGGAAGCGACCTGCCAGCGAGAGGTCGGTCGAGACCCGCGGCCCCTTCGTCGAAATCGCCTCCTTGGTGATCTTGACGAGGATCTTGGTGTCCCGCTTGAGCAGTTGCTCCGCTGGCGGGATCTCGACCTTCTTGGCGTTCCCCTTACCGGAACCGTTTCTGCCGCGGTTACCACCGCGCGAGGACGTCTCCTTGTTGGACGAGCTCTTCCGATCGGAGCCGCGCCCGCGACCCGATCCGGATTCAGACGAATTAGAGCGATCGCGACCGCCCGAGGACCCACGGGTCTTGGACGTGTCGTTCCCCTTGCCAGAGGACGTGCTCTGCTTGGCGTCGGCGGCCGGCTTGTCGCCCGAGGAGGACCGGCGGCCTCTGGACGAGCGCCCCTTGGTTTCGGCCGAGTCTGTGGACGCATCTGATGTCTCCGATGTGTTCCGCCGCGAGCGTCGTTTACCACCGTCCTTGTCGGCCGACGCACGTTCAGGGGCTGTGTCGGCGCCGTCGTCCTGGCGCGACCGACGTGCGCCCTTGGAGGATCGACTGCGGTCCGACGGGCGCGAGGTCAGGTCGAGCGTCGAGGGGAGCGGCTTCCGGGACGCCTCGTCGCTCGGCTCGTGGTCGCCTGACGTGTCGTCGCCAGCGGGAGCCTCAGCGGTCTCCGCTGGCGCCTCCGTGGTTTGTGCGCGCGGCGCCTCAGCAGGCTGGCCGGCGTCCGACGAGTCAGCGTCCGGCGGGTCGGCCGTGTCTCCCTGCGGCTTCGTGCCCTTGCCGCGACCGCGCCGACGGCGGCGGCGGCGGCGCTTCGGCTTGGCCTCGCCGTCGGCCTCCGTTGCCTCAGAGCCGGTCTCAGAGGCAGAGGACTCGTCCCCGGAGGATCCGGCCTCTGGCGTCTCTACCGCTGGCGACTCCTCGTCTTCTGACGGCGTGGCGTCCTCCGCTGATGTGTCCTTCGCGTCGCCGCGGGAGCGCGTCGAGGCGCGACGACGGGGCTTGTCCTCCACTGGCGCTGAGCGGTCCCCGGTGGGCTCGCTGTCGCCAGCGGGATCAGACGTGCCCGAGGTCTCCGTCTCGGAGGCGTCGCCAGCGGGCTCCTCCGGGGTGGGACGGCTCGCGGGCCGGCGCCGAGGCGTCGGCGGCGCGGTCAGGTCGATCACCGACGGTAGCGGACGGCGCTCGCCGGACTCCTCCTGTTCCTCTTCTTCCTCTGTGCGCCCACTGCCTCCCCGGCCGCGTCGACGGCCGCGTCCACGCGACCGTCGGCTCCGCTTGCGACGGGTGGAGGACTCGTCGCTGGACTCGACCTCCAGCGTCTCGTCCACGTCGGGCTCGTCTTCGTCGTCGGCGACGCGCTTGGCGGGGGCCAGCGACAGCACCGGCTCGTCGAGGCCGGGCACGTCCTCGCCGGCGAGCGCCAGCACCTGGGGCAGGTTGTCCGTGAGGTCCGAGAAGTGAAGGAAGCAGTCCTTCTTCTGGCCGATGTCGACGAAGGCCGCCTTCATGTGCGGCGGGACCGTGTGGACACGGCCGAGGTAGACGTTGCCGATCGTCCGGACGTTATCGGGGTTCTCGACGTAGAGCTCGACCAGCTCGCCGTTCTCGACGATGGCGATGCGCGAGCGGTCTTTGCTCGCGTTGATAATGATTTGCTTGTTCAAGCGACGGGGGGGCGGAGCGCCCTCGGGCCAGCTGGCGGTCTCCCGCAGGGCCGGCGAGACGGCGGCGGGCCTCGTGCCGGACGCCTCGTCCGGGGGCCTCAGCGCCTAGCGCGGTGGAGTCCACGGCGCAGTCGGCACCGACGGGTGCGTCGGCACGCTGGGCACGCACGACCCTGAGGGCCAGATGCGTGGCCCAACGGGCGATCTCGCGGACGATAGAAGCGATGGGGAGCATAGATCAGACCAGATCCCGGGACCTGGCGGGCGGCTATCCCTGAGCCGCCAAAGCGGGAGCACTCGGTCGTGAGGTACGCGAGGTCGTGTGTGATGACCTTCGGGTGCTCGCTGTCAAGGTACAACCCGAACCCGGCAGGGCTCCCTGCGGGAAACATGTGCGTGGCATGACAACCTCTCGTTACACCGCATCGCGCCCCGTCAGAACCGAATGCGCTGCCGTACGCCTTTGGTCTCCACTCCGAATCCTCGGAAACGCATAGGGCAACACCCGGAAACTGCGTTGTCTGCTTTGCAAACCGTGATCGCGCCAGTCGGCTGTCCCTGCGTAGCCGGGTCTCGCGATCCCCTTCCCCTTCATAATGTCCCAGACTGACACCGCCCCCGCCGCCCCCAGGACCCGTGGCCTTGAGGGTGTAACCGCACTCGACACCCAGATCTCGTTCATCGACGGACAGAAGGGAGAGCTCATCTATCGCGGCTACGACATCCGCGACCTGGCCAAGGACGCCTCGTTCGAGGAAACCGCCTACCTCCTTTGGAAGGGCGACCTCCCGACCCAGGCCCAACTCGACGATCTCACGGCGCAGATGCGCGCCGAGCGCGTCGTCCACCCCGACCTGCTCGATCACCTGAGGCACCACACGCCAGCGGACACCAACCCGATGGCGGCGATGCGGACGGCCCTGTCGATGCTCTCGGCCTACGACGACGAGTCCGACGTGATGGACCCTGAGGCCAACTACCGCAAGGCGATCCGCCTGACGTCCAAGCTGCCGACGCTGGTGGCCGCGTTTGACCGGATCCGCAAGGGCCTGGAGCCGCTGGCGCCCAAGCAGGAGGGCTCGACGGCGTTCGACTTCGTCTACATGCTCACGGGCGAGGAGCCGGGGCCCGCCGCTGAGGAGATCATGGACGCTGCGCTCGTGCTTCATGCCGAGCACGGCCTCAACGCCAGCACGTTTGCCTGCCGCGTGATCGGTGCCACGCTGAGCGACATGTACTCGTCGGTGGTCGGCGCGATGGGCGCGCTCAAGGGGCCGCTCCACGGTGGTGCCAACATCGAGGTCATGAAGACGCTCCTCGCCCTCGACGCCAGCGGACAGAGCGCCCAGGACTTCGTGGATGAGAAGCTGGCCAACAAGGAGCGCATCATGGGCATCGGCCACCGGGTCTACAAGACGCTCGACCCGCGCGCGACCATCCTCCGCGGCATGCTCGAAGGCCTCTCCGACGAGAAGGGCGAGCGGAAGTGGCTGGAGATGTCTGATACCATCCGCCAGACGGTCAAGGAGCGCAAGGGCCTCGACGCCAACGTCGACTTCTACTCGGCCTCGGTGTACTACCTGCTGGGCATCGAGACCGACCTCTACACGCCCATCTTCGCCATCAGCCGGATGACGGGGTGGACGGCTCACCTGCTGGAGCAGTGGGAGGCCAACCGCCTCATCCGCCCGCGCGCGGAGTACGTGGGCGAGCGTGGCAAAACCGTCCAGCCCGTCGCGGACCGCATGTAGGACTAGGGCCGCGCTCCGGCTAGGAGACAAAGGTCCAGCAGCGCTCGTCGGCGTCTCTGACGAGCGCGCGCTGGCCAGCCTCCTTCCCACCTGACGCACGGAACGTTATCCCCCTGCGTTCAGGGGTGCGTGCAGGGGCCTACACCCTCCAGGCTAGGCCACGCCAGCCGGATGTCGGCACGCTCCAGGCCTGCCCATTCCGCGGCCGCTCCTGCCACATGTATCTTACAGCGCACGCGATTTCAGCTTTCACCTTAAACTGAAACCGGCGATACCTGGGCCACAGACCCTAGAATCCACCCTTGCCATGGCTGTTGCTGCCGAACCCTCACGCCCTGCCATCCGCGTCCAAGCTGTCCAGCGCTACAAGATGCGCACGGGCATGTTTGCTTGGATCCTCCACCGCCTGACGGGTCTGGCGCTGGTTGGGTACCTGGTCGTTCACGTATGGGGCCTGAAGGCCATCACGAACCCGGAGGCGTACAACACGCTCATCACGAGCTACCACGCCCCCATCTTCAAGGTGGGCGAGTTTCTGCTTCTTGGCGCGGTCGTGTACCACGCACTCAATGGGCTTCGGATCGTTCTGATCGACTTCGTGGGCTGGAGCCCTAACCACAAGAGGCTGTTCTGGACGCTCGGCGCCGTCGCCGCGGTCCTGTTCGCCGTCGGCGGGTACCCGTCGATCGCCGCCCTCGTCGACCACTACATCGGATAGATCGCCCGCTGGCGTCTCAGGATTGGATCGCCAGCCCCCAACCTCATGGCTACCAAGTACGGCCGCACCGCCCGCAGCAGCGCCTTCCAGTGGTTCGTCCACCGCATCACGGGGACGTTCCTGGTGTTCCTGCTCATCACCCACTTCTGGGTCCAGCACTACGACCGGACGACGGCGTCAATCTCGCATTCCGTTGTGACCGCGGAGGAGGCCGAGGCGGGTGTGCTACCCCAGTACACCGAGGAGGCCAGTGAGGCCGTCCGCGCCTTCCAGGCGCGCCAGGCGACGCCCGCCGCGGAGGGCCCGCGGGTGGTCCCTGCACAGGACAGCCCTATGAGCCCGTCGAACGGAACGGTCCAAGCGCCAGCGGAGAACACCGGCCCCACGCCCTACGATGTCCTCATGCTGCGGTTGGGTGATCCGGTCTACGCCGTCCTCTGGAAAGGCTTCAACCTGCTGTTCCTCGCCTTCGCTCTCCACCACGGGTTCTACGGCCTGAACAACGTGCTCACGGACTACATCCGGAACGACATGGTCCGCGTCGGTGCGACGGTGCTCTCCTGGAC
>JBCDLV010000140.1:0-8590 GCA_038744895.1 Bacteroidota bacterium
TCCGCGCTCGGCGTTGAGCGTGTCGAGCGCCGTATCCAGGACGACCTCCAAAACATCCTCTGGCGACCGCGCCGAGTTCAGCGCAGCGGCGATCTCGGACAGAGCCGCTAGCTCGTCGGAGGGTGTCCCAGGAGTCGTGGTGCGTGACATGCGCTACTGGAACTCGAATCGGGCTTCCGTCGACCTTCCCCGATTCCCGACCTGGTCGACGTAGGACACGGTCCAGAAGTATGTCCCTGACGGCAGTTGTGTTGGCACTCGGTACGAGGTGGAGTCGGCTGGTACGGTTGCTGAGACGACGACTTGCTCCAGGCCCGGTCTGTCAGCCGTGACCTCGACAAGAAACGCGTACGGATACGGGAGAGGCTCCGAATCCCACAGCAACTCGAGATCGGCAGGATCGAGACCGCCGGGGAAGTTGACCGGTGACACAGGCGTTGGAACCGTTCCGATGATTCGAACCAGGCCGAATGGGTCACCGACGATGACGTTGCCTGCATCGTCGGTGACTTCGATTCGAAGGGCTTGTCCCAGAAGAGGCTGTGCGGATCCGCCAGGAAGGCCATCTTGGGGGAGTGTGATCCTGAAGTCGGCCGTCGTCTGAGACGCAGAGGGAACGACCTGCATCATGGTGTCACGAATTCCAAGCTCCTCGACGACGAACACGACAGCGTCGACGTCGTCGATGTCATCCGCGTCAGAGATCCGCGTCCCTATCTCGACACGGTACGGGTCGGCGCCAAAGCGACTCTCCACGTAAACCGTGCGCGCTTCTTGGGACTGGACGACGGGCAGTGAGTTGGCCCGAAGCGTGACCAGCGAGGTGTCCTGAGCGCCGACCTGGGCCACGACCACGTCACTTCGCACATCGGACCCCTCGACCTGGACGGCGTAGATGCCTGCCGGAAGCCTCATCACCTCAAACCGTCCGTCGGGTCCTGAGATCGCCAGTCGGCTGTCTGCGCCCGGCGTCGGGGTCCCGCTGGCGTCCGATGGCGTAATCCGGACCAAGACGTCGGCGCGCACAGGGAATGGAGACACGGTGCCCGTAACGGTGCCCGTGAGTGTTCCTGTACCGTCGTATCCGGGCGAGAGCGGGTCGCGCGGGTTGTCGCGCGGAGCACTGCTGTCACAGGCCGCGAGGAGAACGACGGTGAGGGCGAGAGTCGCGAATCGAGACACGGACGGCCGGGGGACCAGTCGAAGGTAGGGAGGCTGGGAAGGAGGCCTGTCGGAGAAGCCATCAAACGCACATCCCTGTTCGTTGGTGCCGCCCGCGGTACCAGCGCCAAACGAGGCCGCCCCACCGGGCGTGTGCCGGGCGGGGCGGAGGGGGGACGCGCGGGGCGTCGGCCGGGGCGCTCTTCAGCTTCGGCTGCGGGACCGCTCGGGGCGGGAGGCCAGCAGGAGAAGGGCGAGGAGAGCCGCCGGCACCGCAAGTTGAAGTGCGAGGACCATGGGGACGGCGGCAAGTGGGGGAGTGTGGACATTCGTAAAGACGCACTCAGAGTTGCATCCGTCACACATGGAAACGCTGAACCGTCGCAGGGTGACTCCCGAAGGTCCCCAGGTCGCCGTCAGCCGCGACCCGCTGGCGGCGCACGTCGTCAGATCCGACCTTCCCGACCTGCACCCGCGTCACCCATGCCTCGCCACATCACCACGCCGACCCGCCTCCCTGGACCCGGAGGCAAGACCATCGAGGAGCACGTCGGCCGGGTGAACACCGGCACGGCGTCCCTCTCGGTCGCGCACATGGTCGCGCCGCCGGGCTGGGAGGAGCCCGCCCAGATGCCGGATTTCGACGAGGTGACGATCGTCCTCCGCGGGACGATGCGCGTCGAGCACGCCAGCGGGCACCTGGACGTCGGCGCCGGCGAGACGGTGCTGTGTGAGGGCGGCGAGCGCATCCGCTACCTCAACCCCTCGTCTACCGAGGAGTGCGAGTACTGGGCCGTCTGCGCTCCGGCGTTCTCTCCGGAGACCGTGCACCGGGACGGGTAGCCCCGCTGGCGGTAGCAGGTCGCCAGCGGGGCACGCTGTGGGGCCTACTGGCGGTAGACCCAGTAGGCGGCTCCGCCACCGTCGATCCGCGTCATCGGGTCGGCGCCGGGGGCCTGGGCGCCCGTGTGGACCGGGACGCCGTCGCGAATGCTGAGCGGGTAGGTGCCGTAGAGGGCGTCGGCGACATGAACCTCGATGCGGTACTCGCCGTCTGGCAGCAGCCGGTCGTAGTCGAGGTAGTTCGTGAACTCCCACGTACCCGCGGCGGAGTCGTAGCGGTGCTTTTCCTGGAGCCGGAAGTCCGTGCGAACCCAGTTGCCGTTGTTGATGAACCCCGCGCCCAGGCTCGACTGGAGAGTCGGCTCGCTTTCGCCTTCGCGGTAGATGTAGAGATGGGAGTCGACGTTGGGGTTGTAGCGCTCGCTCCGCGTGAAGTCGGCGGCGTGCAGCCATAGCTTGACGTCCCAGGCGCCTTCGCCGCCCTTGTCGTGGAGGACGTAGGCGTGGTCGTTCCAGAGGCCGTCGAGCCGGTAGGTGGCGTCGGGGTTGTACGGGTCGTCACCGCCGCTCTTCGTGACGGTGAACGGCATCCGCCAGAAGGGATCGCCATCGACGCTGTACACGATCTCGTAGTCGCCTCCCTCGGTGAGCTCGTAGCCGAGCGGGTGGAACTCGGGCCACGCCAGCTGGAGGGGCGAGATGTTGGTGAAGGGCGCCCGGCCCGTGTAGTGCGTCCAGGTGTAGCCGGCGACCCGCTCGCCGTTGCGGTAGAGGTCGGCCGTGCCCTCGTCGGACGGGAGGAACACAAACTGGCCGACGTCGAACTTGAGGTAGGGCCCCCCGAAGTCACCGTCGACGCTGATCGAGCCGAGGTAGGCGCCGAGGACCGGAGCCGGTGGGGGCGTGGACTGGGCGCCAGCGGAGGCGGTGAGCAGCAGGGCCAGAGCAGGGAGCAGAATGCGCATCGGTAGGGGAGGAGGTCATCCAGGGACACGCAAGCCGGCGCTGCCGGGGGACACCGGGTTCGATTTCGCCCTACAAGCCGGCCTGCTGGCGCGCCTGGTCGATTCGCCAGTGCCCCGCTGGCAGCGTGCGCTCCAGCACGGTGAGGCCCCGTCGGGCGAGGTCGTCGGACGCCGCGTCGTTTCGCAAGGACGCCAGGGCCACGAGCGCCTCGCCGTAGAGGAAGTGGTCCGGATGGTGCGCCTCGAAGCCGGAGACCGCCTCCTCGATGCGCGGCGCGGCGGCGTCTGTTCGCCCGGCGCTGGCGAGTGCTCGCCCGTACTCGAGGATGTAGCGCAGCCGGAAGGGATTGCTGGCGCCCCACGTCTCCGTGATGCGAGGCAAGAAGTCGCCGTAGACGACCTCCGCCTCGCCGAGGCGCCCGGAGTCGGCGAGCGCACGTGCCCACAGCCCCTGTGCGATGAAGGCGTTGGAGACGGTTTCCATCGGTCCGAGCGCGTCGAACCGTTCGACAGATTCGCGGGCGAGCACCTCGGCACGGTCGGCCTCCCCGATCTGGAGAAGCATGGACGCGACGTTGTTGCGCGCGTACAGGACCAGCACGTGGTCGGGTGCATAGGCCGAGCGCCAGCGGGCCAGTGACGCCTCGTAGAGCCTAATCGCGTCGCGGCGCCGACCCGCAGCGTTCGCGAGTGAGCCGTCCTGGTGCCTCGCCCATCCTTCGGCGAGGGCCCCTTCGGACCACGGCCCGGCACTGGCGGCCCGTGCCTCGCCCCATGCCTGCGCATCTGCCAGGTCGCGGACGTTGTAGGCTAAAGCGGCGAGCGCGAAGAAGAGTCGGTAGCGGTCGGCGGTCGGGGCGCTGCCGTCGCTGACGAGCGGCCGGGCCAGGACGGTCAGCGAGTCGCGGCACGCGTTTCGAGCGGTCGGCTCTGGGCGGTAGCGAAGGGCGTCGCACACGTCGACCTGTGCCAGCAGCGTCAGGGGATGCGACGCCCCGAGTGCCTGGGCCCGCAGCCGGTGCGCCCGACGCGCGTGGGACTCGGCGGCGTCTGCCGCCCCGCGGTTCAATTCCGCGAGCGCGCGCAGGCTGGCGACGGTCGCCTGGGCCGTGTCGGCGCCGATGCCACCGAGCAGCGAGTCGGCGTGCGCGAGGGCCCCGCTGGCGTCGGCGTAGAGGCCGAGCTGGTAGTAGGCGCGACCGATGGCATGGCCGAGTCCCGCCGCCAGGCGGGCGTCGCGAATCCCGTCGAGCCCGTCGGCACCGACATCGAGGAGGTGACGCGCGAGGAGCGTATCGGCGCGGGGTCGCTGGGACGGGTCGGCACCCGCCAGCAGGGACTGGATGTAGGCGAAGGAAGCCTCGGCCCGGTCGCGCTCTGCAGACGCGCGGTCCCGCTCGACGCGCAGGCTGGCGACGTATGCCATCGACACCACGACCGCCAGCAGGGCCGCCGTTGCCCAGGCCCGGTTGCGGCGGACGAACCGGCCGGCACGGTAGCCCACGGAGTCGGGCCTGGCCTCGACGGGAAGGCCGCTCAGATGCCTCCGGAGGTCGCGTCCGAGGGCCTCCGCCGTTCCGTACCGGCGCTCCGGCTCCTTGCGTAGGGCCTTGAGCACGATGGCGTCGAGGTCGCCCCGGAGGCGTCGCGCGTGGGACTCCGACGGCCCGCTGGCGACCTCGTTGTCCGCGAGGGCCTCGCTCGGCCGCCGAGCCTCCGTCTGGAGCGTTGCGCGCTCGGTTTCGGTCCGGCTCCGGCCGTCTGTCGCGAACGGTCGTCGGCCAGCCAGGAGCTCGTAGAGCAGCACCCCGAGCGCATATACGTCGGTGGCCGTCGTCACCGGCTCGCCCCGGATCTGCTCGGGCGCAGCGTAGGCTGGCGTTCGAGGCGCGCCGCTGGTGAGCGTCAGGTCCGCCTCGACGGCGTCGAGCAGCTTGGCGATGCCGAAGTCGAGCAGCTTGACCTGGGGGCGGGGAGCGGGGAGCCGGGAGCGCGCAGGCTCCCCCTCGGACCCCGACCCCCGATCCCCGGACCGCTCGGAGCCCCCGGCGACGAGCACGTTCGAGGGCTTCAGGTCGCGGTGGACGACCAGCCGCTGGTGCGCGTAGGCGACGGTGTCGCACACCTCGACGAAGAGCGCCAGCCGGTCGTCCAGGGGCAGCGCGTGCCGGTCGCAGTAGGTCGTGATGGGCTCGCCATCGACGTACTCCATCACGAGGAAGGGACGGCCGTCATCGGTCTCCCCGCCATCCACGAGGCGTGCGATGCCTGGGTGGTCGAGCCGAGCCAGGATGTGTCGCTCGGAAGCAAACCGGCGGAGGACATCTGCCTGGACGCCCGAGCGCACCACCTTCAGGGCCACCTGCTTCTCGAACGCCCCGTCCGCGCGCTCCGCCAGGAAGACCGTGCCCATCCCGCCGCGCCCGACCTCATCCAGCACGCGGTACGTGCCGATCTGAGAGCCTTTCAGGTCGGTGGCTTCGTCCCCGATGCCAGCGGCCTCGACGAGCGTGCGCAGGCCGTCGGTCGCGTCGATGAGAGACCCTCCGGCGTCAGCGGCGAGCAGCGTGTCGATCTGCGTCCTCGTTCGGTCGTCCAGGCCGAGCCCGTCCAGGTAGGCGGCCTGCTCGCGAGGCGGCAGGTCGAGCGTGGCATCGAGGAGAGGGTCGAGCCGGGCCCAGTCGTCGGGCGTGAGGTCCATGAGGAGGGGCCGGGGTACCCTGGAAAACGCAGATTCCCCTGGCGAGAGGCCAGCCTACGTGGATGCCAGTTCTGCCTGGAGGACGGCTCGGGCCTTCCGCCAGTCCCGCTTCACGGTGCGGTCCGAGACGCCGAGTGCTCTGGCCACCTCGTCGACGTCCATGCCACCGAAGAACCGCATCTCGACCACGCGCGCCAACCGCTGGTCGAGCAGCGCCAGCCGCGTCAGGGCCTCGTCCAGCGCCAACACGTCGTCCACACGGGCATCGACGGCGAGCGCGTGGCCTTCGTCCAGGGTCGTCGCGTAGGCACCGCCGCCTCGCTTCTGCGCCGAGCGTCGCCGGGCGTAGTCCACGAGCACGTGCCGCATGGCCGTCGAGGCGACGGCGAAAAAGTGGGTGCGGTCGCTGGCGCCGTTCGATCCGTTCGCCAGCTTGAGGTAGGCCTCGTGCACCAGCGCCGTCGTGTGGATCGTGTCGGAGCTGCGACCCCGGCCGAGGTGCCTGTGGGCGATCCGCCGGAGCTCGTCGTACACGAGAGGAAGAAGTTGGTCGAGCGCCTCGGCGTCGCCATCGCTGTGGGCGTCGAGGAGGGCGGTGATCTCAGAAGCGGAAGCCACGGAGCGCAACGGGAAGGCCTCGGAGGATACCGGGGACGCCCGGCCCGAACAACGGAGTCCAACGGGCCCACACGCGCGACGCCCGCATCCCTGTCCCGCTAGCGCCGCGCCAGCAGCGTGCTCGGGGTGGGGACCGTCGTCAGTCTGCCATCGGCGGTCGTCCGAAGGATGGCTCAGTCCTCGGCCCGTGCCTCGACGGCCCGCCAGACGCGCATCGTGTTCTCGCCGAGGATCTTGCGGATGTCCTCCTCCGGGTAGCCGCGCCGGAGCAACTCGGCCACCAGGTTCGGGTATGTCGAGACGTCCTCCAGCCCCCTCGGTAGCGTCGCCCCGGCGCCGCCGTAGCCGGACCCAATCCCGATGTGGTCCACGCCGACGAGATCGCGAACGTGGTCGATGTGGTCGACTACGTCGGTGACCTCCGCCGGTCGGAGCGGATTGCGAGCGTAGAACGCGTCGGCGTAGCCGTCTGCTTCGCCGGATTGGGGCTCGATGCCGCGAGCCGCCAGCGAGTCGTCGAGCGCGCTGCGGAGGGCGTCCCGGTCGTCCCGGAACCGCTGGCGCAAGAGCGCGGACCCGAAGTTGACCTGGAGCACGCCGCCGTTCTGCGCCAGCTGGCGGATGCGGTCGTCGTCGAGATTGCCTTCGAAGTCCGGCGTGACGTGCCGCGCCGAGGAGTGGCTGGCGATCACGGGCGCGTCGGTGACCTCCATCACATCGTCGAAGGCCGCGTCCGAGAGATGGCTCACGTCCACCATCACGCCGCGCCGGTTCATCTCGCGGACCACGTCGCGTCCGAAGTCGCTCAGCCCGCCGTGGGTGCCTGCGCCCTGAGACGAGTCGGCGAGCCGGTTGTCGTGGCCGTGCGTCAGCGTGACGTACCGGATGCCGCGGTCGCGGTAGCGGCGCACATCGCCGAGCGTCTCGATGGGTGCTCCGCCCTCCATCCTCAACGCCAGCAGCACGCGGCCCCGCTGGCGCAGCCGCTTCACATCGCCAGCGGAGCGGACGACGGCGAACGTGTCGGGGTGCGCCTCGGCCAGGGCCTCGATGGCGTCGATGAGGGAGTCGGCGAGGGCGCCAGCCCTGCCCGTCGCCTGGTCGCGCGTCGGGATGGATATCGACAGGAACGCTACGTCCAGTCCACCGGCGACGGCGCGTGGGTAGTCGAAGTCGCCAGCGGCGGCCCGCTGGGCGAGATCGGCTGGGCGACGGAGAAGCCGGTCGGACGCGTCGATGTACGTGTCCACGAGGAGCGCGTCCTGTGTCAGCGCGATGGCGCGGACGTCCGGCGATGCGTCGGGGATGGCGCAGCACACGTCCGACGAGCATCCCGCGAGGGCGAGGGCTGGGACAACCAGCAGGAGGGCCAGGACGGAGCGCATCGACCGCGGGCGAGGGCCCGGCAGCATACCCCGACGCCAGCGGTCGACCAACACTGCACCGGCCCCGGTGGCCCCACACAGCGGCCACCGGGGCCGGGAGGCCCGAGTCCTGCGGGCGGGCGTCAGCCGAGCCAGTAGCTCAGCTTGATGAGGAAGACGTTCGTGACGGGGTCCGTAAACAGGCCCGTCACGTCGCGGTCGAACTGGAAGCCGCCGTCGCTGGCGAACCCGTTGCGCTGCTGCTGCCACACGGCGAACAGCGCGGAGCCCGGACGGTACTCCCACCGCAGGACAGCATTCCCCTGGAGCGCCCGAACCGTGAAGTTGGGGTTCGAGAACTCGGCCGTGCCGCCGTCGGCGCCCGTCACGCGGTACCGGCTGGCGATGCCCGTCTCCGGGTCTACGTCCAACTCCTCGATGCCGCCGAAGCCCTGCCCATACACGGGGAAGTCCGTCTGTCCGGGCTCCTCCAGCTGGCGGAAGGCGGTGTAGCGCCCACGCGACACGAAGGGGCGAACGAACGTTTGGAGGGAGAGGGTCGGCGAGAACGTCCAGTTCAGCCGCGTCGAGAGCGCGAGCGTCGTCTGGTCGATCTCGCCGAACACGTAGCGGCTGCCGAACGTGGCGTCCAGCCCAGGCGCCTCGAACGTGCCGACGTACTGCTGGTCGGTCCGCTCTAGGAACAGGTTTGGGCCTACCTGGACCGAGAGCGAGGGGCTCGGGCGGAACTCCAGCCCCGTCTCGAATCCGTTGAAGCGGAAGAGGCGAGTCGCGTTCATTCCGGTCCAGGCGTAGCCGGAGATCGCCTTGCGGTCGTCGCTCCACCCGTTCACGTTGATGATGTCAAATGGTCGTTTGATCGCGCTGTCTCGGTTGGCGGTTTCCCCACCTTCCAAATGAAAGCCGGTGCTTTGGAA
>JBCDLV010000141.1:0-8522 GCA_038744895.1 Bacteroidota bacterium
CGTCGGTGGCCTGCTGGCGCTCGGGCCTGCGTGGAGCGTGGCCGCCAACGTGGGATCGGCATGGCGCCCTCCGAACATCAGCGAGCTGTACTCCTTCGGCGTCCACCACGGGACGGCCCTGTTCGAGATCGGCGACCCCGACCTGAGCGTCGAGCGGAGTCTCGACGCCAGCGCCACGCTTCGCCACGAGAGCGGGTTCGCGTCGGCCGAGGTCTCGGGCTACGTCAATCATGTCTTCGGCTACGTCTACGCGCTGGAGCAGCCCGAGCCGTCGATCACCATCCGTGGCTCGTTCCCGACGTTTCTCACAGAGCAGGCCGACGCGCGGCTCGCGGGCGTAGACGCCACCGTCGAGCTTCGCCCGCAGTCCTGGCTCAGCCTGGGCGCGCGAGCGAGCGTCCTCCGCGCCGACAACCTCGACGTGGACGGCCCGCTCTACGGCATCCCTTCGGACCGCGTGGCCGGGCACGTTCGCCTGAGCCGCGACCGAGCGCTCGGGCTGGCGGACACGTTCGCCGAGGCTGAGGTCCGCCACGTGTTCCGTCAGGACCGGGTCCAGCCGGGCGCGTACCTCGCGGCGCCGTACCCGCCGGCCTACACGCTGGCCGGGCTCCGCTTCGGCGGCACGCTCGACTGGGCCGGCGTGCCGGCCCGCGTCTCCTTCTCCATCGACAACCTGTTCGACGTCCGGTACCGCGACGCGCTGAGCCGCTTCCGGTACTTCATCGACGAGCCCGGTCGGAACGCGAGCCTCCGTGTCTCGCTCCCGCTGGGCTGACTACATCGGACCGGGGCGCATTCGGCGCCCCGGCCGCACCAGCGCCGCCCGTCAGCGGGCACTCCGTCCGGAGGGCAGCGGCGCATCTTCCCCCCACACCTCATATCCATGTTTACCCGTATTCCACGCGGCATCGCCGCGCTCGCCCTGATGGGCTCGCTTACCCTCACCGCCTGCGACTCGGGCGAGCCCGACGACGACGGCCCCGGTGAGCAGGAGCTCATCACGCAGGTCAACGTCATGCTCACGCCCGAGGGCGGGGGTGCCGAGCAGATGTTCACGCTCAACTACGACGCGCTGGGCAACCTCACCGGGACCTCCGGACAGGTCAACCTCTCGCCGGGCGTCACGTACGGCGGTGAGATCGAGCTCCTCGACACGATCAACAACGAGGACATCACCGAGGAGATCGAGGAGGAGGCCGAGGAGCACCTGTTCGCGTACACGCTCTCGCCTGCTTCGGCCGGTACCGTCTCGATCACGGACGTGGAGAGCGATTACACCTCGGGCGACGAGAACGGCGGCGACTTCCTCGTCGGCCTCCAGTTCGAGATCGCTGTCTCGCCGACCGCCTCTGGCACGGCGACGATGACGGGCATCCTCTACCACTTCGACGACGAGCCGAAGACCGGCTCGATGGTCACGAGTGACGAGATCGACGTCGAGTTCGACGTCGCGCTCACGTTCTAAGCCCGCGTCGCGTTGGCGCGGCAACGCGCCAGCCGGCACGAAACCAGGGGAGGGGCCGCCTCAAACGAAGGCGGCCCCTCCCCTGTGTCGTTCACAGCCCCCGCTGGCGCCAGCAGGACGGGCACACGGGTCGTGTACCGCTGCCGACCTGCCACGGCCCGCGCGCCTCAGACTTACCGGACGATGCGGATGCCCCCACCGCCGGGACGCCCCCCGCTGGCGCCCAGGTTGTAGACGAAGCGCATCAGCACGTACCGGCCCAGCGTGTTCACGCGCGACTCCTGCACGAAGGACGCTGCGTTGGTGAAGTCGATACCGAGGTTGCGGTCCAGGAGGTCCGTCGCCTCCAGCTCCACCCGGGCGCGGCCGTCCAGGATGGTGCGGGCGGCCTCGGCGCGCCACAGCGGCACGCTCCGGGCGCCAGCGGAGGCCCCAGCCACGGCGTCGCCGAAGACGTTCACGTCGATCTCGGTGCGGAACTCCCACGCCTCGCTCGGCGACCAGCCCAGCTCGGCGAAGAACCCACGGTTGACGTAGTCGCGGTCCAGCTGCGGGTTGAGCGAGTAGGCCACGTTGTTGTACGTGACGCGCGCGCCGCCCACCAGGTCGAACCGGTCCTTGGTGCGGTTCTCGATCCTGAGGTTCACGGTTGCGCGCAAGAGGCTCGACACGTTCTCCTCTGCGTTGACGAGCTCGATCGCGCGGTTGTAGACCCCGTTCGTGGACACGCTCACGCGCGACGCCAGCGGGCGGACGACGGTCCCGAAGGAGCCGTTGCCGTTGATGGTCCATGTGCCAGTGGTGTTGATGGGTGTCGTGTTCTGGCGCAGCTGGGCGTCGACGAAGCGAGCGGTGGAGATGGCCGTCGGGCTGTACGAGGCGCGGAGAGAGGCGAAGAGGTTGGTGGACGTGAACTGGTCGAACGAGAGGTAGCGGAGGCTGACGCTGTGGGTGTAGGCGGGAAGCAGGCCCGGGTTGCCGACGTAGATCCGAAGTGGATCGCGGTTGTCCACGACGGGCTGGAGTTCGCGCACGGAAGGCTCGCGTGTGGAGGTGCTGTACCGGAGGTTGATGCTGCGGCTGTCCGAGATGGCGTAGCCGAGGGTGGCCTCAGGGAGGACGCGGAGGAACTGCCGGTCGAGCGCGTCGGTCAGGCCGAACTGGGTACCGCCCAGGCGCGTGAGCTGAAGCACAGCGCCCCCAGAGACGCTCAGGGGCTCGGCGTTGCTGATGAACTGGGCGCCGCCGCGATCGAAGCGGTACACGCGCTCGAAGGCAGAGCTTTGCAGTGCGTTCAGAACCTGGTCTCCGCCGATGAGATCGAAGACCTCGCGGGTCTGGTCCTCATGCGTTTCGCGGTGCTCCAGGCGGAACTGCAGGGCCTGCTTCTGCGCCAGCGGCTGCGTGAAGGTGAGCGATGCGCCAGCGGTGAAGGTGTCGCCGCGCTCGCTCTGAAGCTGCGCGATCTCCTCCTGGGTCAGGAGGTCGCCGTTCTGGAATAGGCGGTTGGTGGCGAGAAAGTCGGCGTCGGCGTCGGAGCTGTTGAGGTCCCCGGTGGCCTCGGCGATGAGGCTCCGGTTGCCTGAGAACTTGCGTCGGTACGTGAGCGTGGCGTCTCCGCCGAGCGTGGTGCCGTCCGAGTCGTAGTCGGTGTCGGCGCCGTTCTCCTGCAGGCCTGCGATGCCGAACGTCTGCCGCTGGGAGACGGCGTCGGAGCCGTTGAGCCCGAGGCGCAGCGACGAGCGGAGGCGCACGTCGTGGTCGTCGGCGAACTCGTGTGCGCCGTTGAGCGAGAGTCGATGGAGCTGCGTGGTCTGGTCGTCGCGGCCCTGCTGCTCCAGGCGCGAGGTGAGGTCCTGGCCGAAGAACTGCTCGCGCGAGAGTGTCTCGTCGCGGGTCTTGTCGAGCGTGTGGAGGAAGTAGCTGGACTGGAGCGAGGTCCTGTCGCTGAACTCGTGGTTGAGGTTGAGGCCACCGGAGGCCGTCTCGGAGAAGCCGTCGCCGGGGCCGTCGCCGATGGGGATGGCGCCGTTGGTCCGGAAGGTGAACGTTCCGCCAGAGGCCATCGCGGCCGGGCCCCCCAGGAACTGGAAGTAGTCGCTCACAGAGAAGCTCTGCCGGTTCACGTTGTTGACGTTGGCGATGAGCGAGACCTGCGTGGACGGGCTGAACCGGTTGACCGAGGCCCGTCCGTCGTAGAGCGCCCCCGGGCCCCCGACGCCGACCCCGCTGGCGGACGCGCCGCCCGGGACCCCGCCGAAGCCGCCGCTGACGTTGCCGAAGACACCGCTCCGGCGGTCCTCCTTGAGCTCCAGGTTGATGGTGCGCTCCTCCTCGCCATCGTCCACGCCGGTGAACTCAGCCGTGTCGGAGGCCTGGTCGTAGACCTGCACGCGGTCCACGGCGTCGGCGGGGAGGTTCTGGGTGGCGATGGTCGGGTCGTCCCCGAAGAACTCCTTTCCGTCGACGAGGACGTTGTCCACCTGCTCACCCTGCGCAGTGATCGAGCCGTCGGAGTCGACCTCGACGCCCGGCAGGCGCCGCAGGAGGTCCTCGACTGTCGCGCCCTGCGGCGTGCCGAACGCCGCGGCGTCGTAGTCCAGCGTGTCGCCGCGGAGCACCAGCGGCACGCGCTCCGCTGCGACGACCAGCCGCCCGAGCTCGTCCGTGGCGGACTGGAGCGTGACGGTTCCCACGTCCAGATCG
This sequence comes from Bacteroidota bacterium, assembly GCA_038744895.1. Taxonomy (GTDB): domain Bacteria; phylum Bacteroidota; class Rhodothermia; order Rhodothermales; family Rubricoccaceae; genus Rubrivirga. Next base: position 4,175 of record JBCDLV010000141.1, read on the forward strand.
TCGCTCGCCACCTCGATGTTCTGCTCGTGAGATCGGTAGCCCACGAACGACACCTTGAGAATGTAGGCCCCCTCGCGTACGCGGCGGATCTCGAACGCACCGTCCGCGCGGGACGACGCGAAGGAGACCATGACGGAGTCGGCCGGGCTGAGCAGGAGGGCCGTCGCGCCGGGCAGCGCCGTGCCCGTGGAGTCCGAGACCGTGCCCGAGACGGCCACCTGGGCCGCGAGGGGCCCGCTGGCGAGGGCGAGAAGGCAGGCGAGGAAAAGACGCATCGGGCGGAGAGGTAGGACCTCCGGGGCGTGGCGTTCAGCGCCGGAGGTGGGTGAGCTGAGAGGCGGGGTCAGTTGCCGAGCCGGAAGCCGCCCCGTCGTCGCATCTCGTTGAGGCGTTCCTCCATGATCTCGTCGAAGCGCTCGCGGGTCACGCGGCGCCCGTCCTCGGGCTCGGAGAGGGTGCCCTCCGCCAGCGGGCCGAGCGTGACCTCGCGGGCGATGTACGTCTGCCGCGCGTCGTCGACGGTCAGGACGAGGATGAGGCCGGGCAGCCCGCCGTACGTGTCGGGCCCGGCGGAGACGGGGATCTGGGGCGTAAACCAGGCCTCCACCTGCACGGTGTCCTGGACGGTGGCGATGGCCTTCATGCAGGGGTAGCCCAAGAACTCGCTCTGCTCGTCGGTCAGGCGCCACGCCATCGGCTCGGGCTCGCCGTCGATGAGGAACGTGCGGCCCATGAAGTCGCGCCGCTCCACGCTCCGGTTGGCGTCGCGGTCCACGAACAGCGCGTTGTCCTCTGCGGAGCGCCGAAACATGACGCGCATCCCTCTCGACGAGAAGTCGGTGTCTTCCTCGGCATCCTCTTCCGCTGGCGCCGTCACGAGCAGCGACGCCGACTCGGTGAAGTGGAGGAGCTTGTTCTGCGTGTTGGAGGACGGGAACTGGTCCGCCATGTGCTGGAGCTCCGGCGGGAGGTCGATGTCCAGCCGAGTCGTGATCTCGTAGGCGATGGTGCCTGAGAGTGTCTCCGGGGCGCTGTCTTGCGCCGCCGCGACGGGGAGAAACGAGAGGGCGGCGAGAATCCCAACGAGGCGCATACGCGAAGCAGGAAAGACATGAGGAGGAGAGGGGGCAACGGATGGTCTCATGGTCTGGTACGCAACATGACACACGTACGACACGCCAATTCGATGTTTGTCGCTACGCAGAGGCTGTGCACCGAAACGATGCGCAGAGGCTTGTCCCAACGATCGGAAACGTAGGGAGCAAGCCGGACACACCGCAGGGCCCGAATGGATGCCGTATCGCCTGTGTCGACCGGGCGTGCCGGACGCCTACCGAGTGCCGGTGCCCGGACCTGTGCCGGCATCATCCGATGCAGCGTCGGCGTCGCCCTCGCTCCAGTAGCCCCAACTCGACTCGCGGACGCGGTCGTCGCCGATGCCGGTGAACAGCATCAGCGGCCGGATCCAGCCGTGGAGCGTCTTCTTGGCTCGGCCCTGCTGAAGGCGCCGGTGGTCTCGCTCGTACACCTTGAGCCCGCTGGCGTACGGCACGCGCCAGCCGGCCTTGCGCACCGTCCACAACGCGTAGATGTCCTCGTTGGCCGTGAGGGCGGGGTCGAAGCCGCCCGCGTCGATCAGGGCCTGCCGGCGGAAGATCATGTTGGAGCCGGAGCCCGCCGGGACCGTGATCCACGACATGATCCGAATGCCGAGCGAGAAGAGGCGGTAGTAGGTCTTGAAGTCGTCGTCGGCGGAGAGCTTGGCGCCTTGCGCCGCGCCCACCTTCGGTCCGAGGTCGAGGGCCTGCCAGCCGGTCCAGTAGTCGTCGCCGAATGACATGTCGGCGTCGGTGAAAAGGATCCACTCCGTCGAGGCCGCCTCCAGCGCGATCTGCCGGGCCTCCGGGATGGTGCCCTCGTCAACGATCACCGTCGCATCCGGCCGCCGCGCCGCGATGATCTCCCGCGTGTCGTCGTCGGACGCGTCCACGACGACGAGGGCCACGCGCGCGTCCAGGCTGTCGAGAAACGGGCCGATGTTGGCCGCCTCGTTCTTGGTGGGGACGGCGACCGTGAGGTCGGAGAGACGCATCAGGTTAGTGGTCTGTCAGACGGATGGTGACGGATGTGCTCGGACGTGTTGATTGTCGCGTGTTGCGTACGCAGGATGAGAGCTCACGCATCACGATACACGCACCACACGCCGACCTGTCCGATGTAGCTCGACGCAGCACTAGGCGGGGTCTCCGCTGCGAACTGGGGAGGGCGACGGCGCAGGCTCCAGGCCGAGCGTAGCGGGCCCCTGCTCGAAGACGAGGTCGAACGGGACGCCGTCCTCGTCGAGGCGGTCGAGCGCGTCGGCCACCTCGGGCGTGCTGCGCCCCCGCTGGCGGACGAAGTCGCCGCTGGCGTCGAGGTCGGACGCGACGGCGGACACGTCCTGGAGCAGGGCGTCGAGCGCCGGGCGCACGCGCGCCGCGTCGATGCGCCAGCGGGCGCCCTCGGGAGAGGCCTCGACGACGAGCGCCCCGGCGCCGCGGAGCTGGTTGAGCAGCACGAGCGCGGCGCGACCACGCGGTCCGGCGGCCCCGAAGCGGACCGTCCGAAGCGCCGACGCCACGAACGTCGCGACGTGCGACTCGAACGGTGCCCACTCCGAGGCCTCGCCTTGGCTCAGGTCCTGCGCCAGCGTGAGCGCGATGGCCTCGGCGGCGACCTCGGCGAGTGCGGGATCCTCCGCCTGCGCCAGCGGGAACCGGTGGGCAGCCTCGTGCAGGACGGTCTGCTCGACGAAGGCCTCGGGTGTGACCTGCTGGCGCTGCTCGTCAGCGAAGACGGCCTCCGCTAGCGGAAGCAGCACGGCGTCGGCCTTGGCGCGGGCGACGTTGCGCAGCACGGCTCTGCGACTCGGGGCGACGGCGCCCGCGGGGAGGTCGAGCAGGAGCGGCTTCGGGCCTGCGGCGGCCTGGCCGGCGAGCGCGAGCGCGTCCGATACCTCGATGCGCGGCCCGCCGTCCGTCACCAGGGTATCCGCGTCGAGCCGCTGGCGCAGCGAGTCGAGGCGGCTGGTCCAGTCGTCGGCAGCGAGCAGGACGACGCCCGCGTGCGCCGCCTTGCGCCCGGCGAGCGCGTCGTCCCACGTCTCGGCCGGGCCGACGATCACGTCGAGCGTCGGCGCCAGCAGGGCCGCCTGGGCGGAGTCGGCCGCGCCGTAGCGGTCGGTGAGCAGTGCGTCAGCGCGAAGCAGGAGCGTCCGGGAGAGGGCCGAGTCTGGGACGAGGGCCGCCGCCGCACGCAGGTGGCCGACGGCTTCGCGGTGCGCGTCGGCGAAGGCGGCGCGGTAGGCCGTGGCGACGAGGCGTCCGTCCTCGCGTCGCACGAGCGTCGTCCGGTCGGTGAGGTTCCACTCGGGGTAGAGGTCGGCCGTCGCCAGCAGGTCGGCCTCGGTGAGGTCGGCAGGGTAGAGGCCCGCGCCGGGCGGTTTGGTCCCGACGCCTGGCACGAACGGCACGTCGCCGTCGAGGCGGTCCCACGGCCCCGCGTTGATGGCCGCCAGCCGCTGCGCGGCCTCGCTGCGAGTGGCCGCCAGCGTGTCCAGATCGGCGCCTGCGAGGCTTCGGTAAGGGGCGTCCATCGCCTCAGCCGCTGCGATGAGGTGCGGGATCGCTCGTCGCATTGAGTCCGGAATCCCGTCTAGGTCGGCCTCCAGGCGTACCGTGGCGTAGAGCGCCAGCCGGTCGACGAGCGCTGAGTCCGCGGCAGTCTGCACCGCCAGCCCGTCCGTGGTCCCCGCTGGCGGAGGCTCGGGGTCGGCCGCGCACGCCGCCAGCAGGGCGAGGAGCGCGGGAAAGAGGCGAGCGAGCATGGTCGAAAATAGACGGGGCGCCCTCGGAGGCTCGTCGGAGACCCCGCGAGGAGCCGGAGAACGCGTGCCCGCTGGCGGCGTGGCTCCCGCGAGCGGCGGCTCAGATCGCTGGCTCGGGACGGCGAACAGCGGGCGCGGCACGGCGTAGCTCCCCTGCCCGCTGATCTGCTGCCCGTGTCGCTCGTCCTAGTCGCCAACCGTGCTCCCGTCCGCCCCACGCCAGACGGGTGGGCATCGAGCCTCGGCGGGCTGGCCTCGGCCCTGCTGCCGGTCCTCGAACGCCAGGGCGGCGCCTGGGTCTCGATGCGCCCTCCCGACGCCGACACGCCGCTCCGTCAGTCATACCCGGACCAGAACCCAGCGTTCGAGATTCGCCGCGTCCCGCTCGACGCCGCGGAGTACGAAGCCTTCTACGAGGGCATGTCCAACCGCGTCCTCTGGCCGATCTCGCACTACCTCATCGAGCTGGTCGAGCCGGACCGC
>JBCDLV010000142.1:0-8460 GCA_038744895.1 Bacteroidota bacterium
CCACGATGACGAGCAGCGTCGGCACGAGGACACTGTTGGCTTTCTCGATGGTCTTGACACCTCCTCGGACGGCCAAGACGCCTAGCATCATCATGCCTGCGTGCAGGACGATCGGCCACGGAGACGCTTGGAACGAGGTCCACGCAGCGAGGGACGCCTCGCTCGTAACCGGCAATCCGGAAAACGCCGAGGAGGCGATGTAGTAGGCACACCAGCCCGCGACGACGCTGTAGTAGCACATGATGGCCGCCGCCACGAAGGCGACGAAGGCTCCTAGCCACGCGAACTTGGGGCCCGCCAGCTTGGCAAACGTGCCGACCACCCCGGACCGCCCCCGCTGACCCAGCGCGTACTCCGCGATGATGAGCGGGATGCTCCACGCTAGCAGAAAAATGAGCCACGCCAGCAGGAATGCACCAGCTCCTCCCTCGCCAGCGTTGCTGGCCGCGATGCGGGGAAAGCGCCAGATGTTGCCCGTCCCGACGGCGATGCCCAAGACGCTCAGGATGAGGGTCCAGCGAGACGAGAATCGTGCGGAGCCGTCAGTGCTGGCCATGCGCGCGTATCGCAGGAGCGTGTGGCAGGCTACCCTCCCGCCCGCTGGCGCTCCGGGGGCGTCCCGAGTCGCGAGCGTCCGGGGGCGCCACATCAGTGAACACCGACGCCGGAGTCCCCGTCGACGACGCTATGGACTGGAAGGCACCGTCTAATAGGGCACCGATTTCGGCCGCGGCGTCTCGGTAGTCTGCAGCACCGCGCGTCTCGTGGCGCGTGTCGAAGACCGTCCGGCCGTCCCGGCTGGCGACCGCGAGCGAGGACGACGTACGGATGGGCGTCTCCAGCACAGCCTCGCCGTACTTGGTGCGTAGGTACTCGGCGTACCGCGCGTGGCGGTTCAGGCGGGCATCGACCTGGGTCAGCAGGAAGCGTGGAGTCGCCAGCGACGGGTTGAGCTTGTCCTGGACCAGTCCGGCCGTCTGCCAGGTCTGCTCCGCGCCCACCACGGGCTGGTACTCCGGCGTCACGGGGATGACCAACAGGTCGCTGGCCACCAGGGCATTCATCGTGTACACCGAGAGCGCCGCAGCCGTGTCGACGAGGATCACGTCGTAGCCGTGACCAGCCCGAATGGTGTCCTTCAGCCAGAGCACATCGGTCGGACGCGTCAGGGATCGCGCGGCCTTCGTCAGCGACAACGTGGAGCCAATCAGGTCGAAGCCGCTGACCGACCGAACCGGGTACTGTCCCAAGTCGGCCTCGGCATCCAGAAGTCCCAGGCTCGACTGCTCCACGGGGAGGTCCCCTTCGCCCATCATGCGCGTGAGGAACCCCTGCGGATCGAAGTCGATCACCAGCACGCGGCGGCCCTGGTGGCCGAGGGCTGCCGCGATGTGGATCGACGACGTGGTCTTGCCGGTGCCGCCCTTGTGGTTGGCGACGGTGACGACGGGCACAGGTGGTCTACGTGTGGTGGATGAGTCGTGAAGATACCCGAGCAGCCGATAGAACGTCGGGGCCCTTTATCGATCCCCAGCGCGCGCGATACCCGAGACCCGCCATCCCCTCTGCTCCATGAGCAGCTCCCGCCGCACCTCGTCGTCACCGCCGTTCAGCTCGTTCGGGTGGTCGTTCGCCGCTGCAATTCTGATCGCGCTGAGCCTGCCACCTTTGGGCCTCTTCCCGCTGGCGTGGGTCGCTCTGGTGCCTTTCATGATGCGGTGGATGGTCCGGAAGCCATCGCTGGACTACACGCGCGAACTGTACGCGCTCCTGCTCACGACGAGCTGCTGCGTCGGCTTTTGGCTGCTGTTCAACCCGGATCCGCAAGCAGGAGCCCTCGGAGGGGCCAGCCTGTTCCTAACGCCGATTCCGCTGACGGCTGCGTTTGCGGCATCCAACTTCGTCAAGGACCGACTCGGGCTGTGGCCAGGGCTCGTCGCGCTGGGGCTAAACATCGTCGCGGCGGAGTTCATCACGCTTCAGCTGAGCTTCTCCATGCCGTGGCTCGTCCTGGGCCACACGCAAGTCGAAGGCCTGGAATTCATCCAGATGGCCGACATCGGCGGCGTGCTTCTGCTGAGCCTGTGGGTGTTCCTGCTCAACGTGACGGTTTTCCTCGCACTCCCGAAAGCCACGCCGTCGATGGTTGGCCTGGGCGAGCGAGGCGCCTTCATCGCCGTGTTTGCAGGACTCATCATTGCACCGGTCGTCTACGGCAGTGTGCGAACGGCCCAAAGCGACGTTCCCACCGGTTACACCCGCGTAGGCGTCGTGCAACCCGGCGTTCCTCCAGACGAGTGGGACGAGTTCGATGCGGACCGAAAGGTGCAGCACCTAGCGGAGCTCTCCGACTCCATCGTCGGCCGCTGGCGTGCGGAGGCCAGCGACTCGACGGCAACGACCCGTCAGAGCGGAGCCGAAATCGGCGTACTGGTGTGGCCTCAGACGTCGATTCCCCGCATGGAAGACCAGGACCAGCGCAACCGGTTCTACACGCGATTGACGCTCTGGGCGGAGCGCAGGAACGTGTCGGTGCTGGCGGGCGCCACCCTGGGTGCGGGCGATGGCGAGGTATCGAGCGCAGCCGTTCTGATCCGTCCTGGAGAGGTACCCGTCCAGTACGAGCAGATGCGGAGGATCCGCGTCGCTGAGCCCAACGGAGATACCGGATCCAGGCGAGTGCTCTTCGAGACGGCCGGCACGAGCGTCGCGGCCACCGTCGGCTTCGAGTCGGTCTTCGGAGACCACCTCCGCCGCTTCACAGGCGCAGGCTCCAACCTCATGGTCGTGCTGTCGCGCAACGACATCTGGGGGCGTTCTGCGGGTCTGTACCAACACCTCATGTTCACGAGGCTGCGAGCGATCGAGTCCCGGCGTGCCGTTCTGCTCTCGACGCTCAGCGGGGTCTCCGCGATGATCCTTCCCAGCGGAACGATCGAGCAAACCGCCGACTGGATGGACGAGGCCGCCATCTCGACAGATGTCCCCACATTCCGCGGTGAGACGTTCTACGTGCGCCACGGCGACTGGCTCGGCGTGTGGGGGCTCCTGCTGGCGCTGGTGTTCAACCTGGGCGCTGCGCTGTTCTCGATCTACATGCCGGTGCGTGTTCGCAAGAGAGCGAAGCGGCCGGCACGGTCTCCCGCGACATCGCCATTTAGGTAGCGATCTTGCGGGATGCTCTCTCTCGACGTCCCGCTGATTCTCGCATCCGCGAGCCCCCGTAGGAAGCGCCTGCTCTCGACACTGGGCCTCTCGCCTGACGTTCGGCCTGCGAACGCAGACGAGACCTGGCCCGACGGTCTCCCCTTGGGGCGCGCCGTCGAAACCATCGCCCTCCGGAAGGCGCGTGCCATCGAGGAGCCTGCCGCACTCGTGGTCGCCGCCGACACGGTGGTGGTCCTGGATGGCGACGTCCTCGGCAAGCCCGCTGACGCGGAGGAGGCTCGGGCAACGCTGGCACGCCTGAGTGGACGGACACACACCGTGGCCACCGGGATCGCCTTGCGGATGGACGGGCGAGAACAGACGACCCATGCCCTGACGCTCGTCACGTTCGCCGACCTCCAGAAGGAGGAAATCGAGGCGTACGTCCGGACGGGATCCCCACTCGACAAGGCAGGATCCTACGGCATCCAGGATGATCTCGGAGCCCTTCTGGTCGACAGGATCGAGGGCGACTACTTCAACGTTGTGGGCCTTCCGCTTCGGCTCTTCTACGAGACCGTCCAGTCGTTCCTCGCAGACATCCCCTCGACGTAGGTATGCGCCTCTCTCTCCCCCTCGCGGCTCTTCTCCTATTCGGGTGCAGCGACCCAACCCCTTCCCCCGCTGGCGGCGACACCGACGGTGAGACCGTCACCGCTGACGCGCCAGCGGAGTCCAACCCGGGTGAGGAGCGCCAGTCACTCGTGAGCGTAGTCGAGGCGAATCCGAGGCTGACCACTCTGCTCCGGCTCGTCGGCACGGCGGGTCTGTCTGAGACGCTGGCCGATACATCCGTGACGTACACGCTCTTTGCGCCCTCCGATGACGCGTTCGCCACCCTCGGGGACGCCGTCGGCGCTCTGGACGCCGACTCTGCGGCTGCGCGCGCTGTCCTCCTGGACCACGTCTTGTCGACGCGGATGCTGAGCGTTGATGTATTTCCTGACTTGTCGATCGAAACCGTGGGAGGCGCTGAGGTGTCGTTTGCCGAGGTCGGAGACGGACTCGCCGTAGTCGGCCCGCTCGGAACGGCGCGGATCACCGACGCCGACCTTGACGCCGACAATGGCGTCGTCCACATCATCGACACTGTCCTAAGCAATGAGTGAGTCCCCCGTCTACCTCCTCATCGGTGGCACCGGTGGCATCGGCGCCCCACTAACTCGCCGTCTGGCGGCCGAAGGAGCGCGGGTCGTACTAGGAGCCCGCGATGCCGACCGGCTCGGTGCGCTCGCAGGGGAAACCGGTGCCACGGCGTTTACCCTCGATGCCACGGATCCAGATGCTGTCTCGGGACTCGTTAGCGCCGCCCTGGAAGCGCACGGCAGGATCGACGGTGCAGCCAACCTCGCCGGGTCGATCCTGCTCAAGCCCGCCCACGCCACCTCACCCGACGAGTTCGAGGAAACGCTCCGGCTGAACCTGTTCACGGCCTTCAACCTGGTCCGCGCCATCGTGCGCCCGATGCAAAAGAACGCAGACCCCGCTGGCGGGTCTATCGTCCTCATGTCCAGCATTGCCGGCCGGTACGGTCTCGCAAACCACGAAGCCATCGCAGCGGCGAAGGCCGGCGTGGAGGGTTTGGTTCGATCCGCGGCGGCCACGTACGCACCCAAGCAGATCCGAGTCAACGCCGTCGCACCAGGACTCGTCCGGACGCCGCTGGCGGGGCGGCTCGTAGGCTCAGAGCAAGCCGAGACCGCCTCTGCGGCGATGCACCCGCTCGGGCGCATCGGAGAGCCCGAGGACCTCACGGATGCCCTGGCGTTCCTCCTGGACCGCCAGCGGAGTGGCTGGGTCACCGGGCAGACGATCTCCGTAGACGGCGGATTCGCCAGCGCAAAGCCGAGGTAGCGGGCACGGCCCGACCGGCACGGGCGTTCCAAACGCGCCACGGCACGACGGTATGTTGAGGCCTGATGGCGCGTCCCCCCGGACCCCGAACTCTCATGTCGTTGATCCTCAAGGTCGTGACGTCGGCCGCGTTGGCTGTGGCTGCGCTGTGGACAGTCGCGCGCGTCCCCGTCACACCCGAACCGAGCGCGCCAGCGGTGTGGGGCTCGGCGTCTGCGACGGCCGACCGGGTCGCGGACACACTCTCGGCGGAGTCAGCCCTGGGACAGCTCGTCGCGGCACACTCGGACGCTCCGCGACTCGACGCCCTCGTGGCGGCCGGGCGCATCGGGAGGATCTCCATCGCAGGAGGCACCACCGATCGCCAGCTGGAGGCCATCCGAGGTTGGCAGCGGAATGCGCCTCTGCCCGTTCACGTCGAGACCGCCCCGCAGGACCGACTGGACCTCGGCCTGGAGGATCTCGGACCCGGACCGACTGCTGCCGCGCTCGGGGCGACCGCTCGCCCTGGGCTGGCATTCATGACCGGCAAAGCGGTGTCTGCGTCGGCATCCGCCCTCGGTGTTCAGACGCCTGGTGGCCCTCTGTCCCTGGCAGTGGGGACCTCTGCGTTCGGCCCTACGCCCGCTGGCGCCGTCGAGCACGCACTAGTCCGAGGTCTACGAGCGGGACGCGTGTTGCCATCTGCGCGCCTGGGTGACCTCTCCGGGCTCGACGCACTCGACGGGCTCGCAGAGGCTGGACTCATGGAGGTGCACCTCACCGTGCGAGACGCATCTGATGTGGAAGCGATCCGCCAGGTCAAGGAGCGAGGCAGCTTCACTGGGCTGATCGTGGCCGACGTCGACGAGCGATCGTCGTTCGCCGTCGGCTCCATAGCCGCCGGTGCCGATGTGGTGCGTGCTGCGGATCCGGCTTCTCTGTTCGACTCACTCTCTGCCGGCGTCCAATCCGGGCGGATTGGCCGCGCGAACGTCGCTGAGGCGGCACGTCGGGTGCTATCGGCGAAGGTGTGGGCCGGCCTCTCCATCAACCCGCCACCGCCTCCAGCAGCGCCAGAGGGAGGCGTCCAAGTGACTCGTATCAGCCCGTGGCGCGCACCCTCGGCGTCCCTCCGCGAGCGCACGCGCCTGCTAGCGGACGAAGTCGCCCGCCGATCGGTGACGGTGCTCCAGGACCCAGACGGGCCGATTCCGCTGACGGGCCCCGCGGCACCGCCGTCGATCTTCACCGTCATCCTGGACCCATCAGCAGACCCAGACCGAGCGCTCCCATTCGTCAATACGCTAGCCACGGGCCTGCGGACCGATACGCAGATCGGGTACACACGGCTTGGCCTCGGCATGGCCGAAGCCGCATACGAGGAGGCGGAAGCGGCCTCTCGGGCCGCAGACGTGGTCGTTCTAGCGGTCCTGGGCACCTCTGGCGAGGTCGCGCCACGACATCGTCAGCTGGCGTCGCGCCTGATCGCGTCCGGGCGCACCGTCATCTTCGCCGCCCTGGGGCCCGCTGAACTCGCCGCAGGGCTGCAAACCCCAGAGGCCCTCGTCATCGCCCACGACGATCAGACGGCACACCTTCGCGCCGCTGCCCTCGCCGTGCTAGGCCAGGTGCCGGTGTCTGGACGCCTGCCGCGGGCCGTCGCGGGCGTCGCCTCCGCTGGCGAAGGCCTCCGGCTCCGCCAGCAGGCGCCGCGGGCCGGATCCGCGCAAGAAGCCGGGTTGACCGCGAATGTCACAGCCCGAGTCGACCGGATCATGGAGCGCGCCATCGCCAATGGTGCGTTTCCCGGGGCATCCGTCGTCGTGGGGCGGGACGGCGTAGTGCTGCGCCAGCGGGGCTATGGCCGCCTCACCGCTGGCGGCGCCACGGTGACGACAGACACCCCGTACGACCTAGCCTCCCTCACCAAGGTGGTCGGCACAACGGCCGCCGTGATGCAGCTGGTCGAGCAAGGAGACCTCGACCTCGACCGCGAGGTGGTCGAGTACATCCCCGAATATCGAGGGCTTGGCAAGGAGTACGTCACCGTCCGCCAGCTGCTCGAACACTCGGCGGGCCACCGGCCGTGGTACCCGTTCTACGCCAGAGGGCAACTGAATCGGCGGGATGCGCTCGACTTCATTTACGCCGATACGCTTCGCTACCCGCCAGGCACGCGCTCTCGGTACAGTGACTTCGACATGATCGTGCTGGGCGAGGTCATCGAAGCGGTCACTGGCGAGCGGCTGGACCGCGTGCTGTCGGAGCGGATCTTCGAGCCCCTTAGGATGGGCGCGACGGGGTTTCGAGAACCCGGCACCGTGGACCGGTCGGCTGCTCCCACGGAGACCGACCGCACCTGGCGAGGACGGACACTCCAAGGAGAAGTCCACGACGAGGCGGCATCCGTTCTCGGGGGCGTCGCAGGCCACGCGGGCCTCTTCTCGACCGCCGCGGACATGGCTCGGTTCGCGTACCTGCTGGCGAATGGCGGCGAAGCGTACGGTGTGCGTCTGTTCAGGAGGACGACCCTGGAGCGATTCACCCGGCACGTCCGCCTACGGAGTACCTATCCGACAGGTCTGGGATGGATGGTCAACGCCGGGTCTGGCAACTCCTCGGCAGGATCGATGAGCGCACGTGCCTTCGGCCACACCGGGTTCACGGGCACCTCCCTGTGGGTCGACCCGGAGACCGGCCTGTTCGTCGTCCTGCTGACCAACCGAGTCCACCCGACACGTCGCAACTCCCGAATCCGCGATGTCAGGACCGCGCTATCGAATGCCCTCGCTGACGCCGTGGCGACGGAGTCGGGCGACGCGCCAGCGGCATGGGGCTTCGGGCCTCTGCCAGACGATCTGCCCATAGTCGCCCAGCGCTGAGTCGTCCAGCGCTAATCGGAACCAACGCGCCAGCTGGCGGGTCCGCCGCCGGCATCCACGCTCGCACATGCCCACGTACGTCTACCGCCGTCCCGATGGCACCACCTTCGAGGTGTTCCAGAAGATCTCTGCGCCTGCCCTGACGGAAGATCCCGAGACCGGCGTTCCTGTCGAGCGCGTCATCTCGGGAGGTGCCGGTCTTCAGTTCAAGGGAGACGGCTTCTACCTGACCGACTACGCCCGTAAGGGCGACGGGTCCTCGTCCACACCGTCCGAGTCAGGTTCGTCGTCAGAGTCCGCGTCCAGTGACACGGCCAGTAGCTCCTCATCCGGCGACGGCTCGTCCGGCACGACGACATCGGCATCGGGCGACGACAGCGATTGAGGCTGGGCTCTAACTCCCGGGCACCACACCCGACCGCCACTGGCGCTGCGCGCGCCTCCAAACGCCAGTGTAGGCGCGGTCGCGGATCAGCGTGAGGACCTGGAATCGGTCGCGCGTGCCTGGCCTCCCAGCCGTCCGCACGAACTCGAG
>JBCDLV010000143.1:0-8456 GCA_038744895.1 Bacteroidota bacterium
CCGCTGGCGACGTGCTGTTCAGCCGGCACCTCACCGCACCCGAGGACGGGCTGAGCTACGAAGACCCATCGCCCAACACGTTCAGCTTCAACAGCCCGTACGGTGCCTGCCCGGCATGCAACGGGCTCGGTGTGCGGAAGGAGATCGACCCGGACCTCGTCGTTCCCAACCCGGGCAAGACCATCGCGCAGGGCGGATTGGCGCCACTCGGAAAACCCCGCGACGTGTGGGTGTTCAGCCAGCTGGCGGCCGTCGCCGAGGCGTATGGCTTCGACTACGACACACCCATCGAGGCGCTCACCGACCACCAGCGGGAGGTCATCCTGGAGGGCGCCGGGGACGAGCAGTTCGACATCGTCTACTCCTACAAGGGACGCCAGGTGACGTACCAGCACCGCTTCGGGGGCGTCTACGGGCACGTGCAGCACACCCTGGAGAACGCCTCCAACAAGTCGCAGCGGACCTGGGGCGAGGCGTTCATGCGGGTCCGCGCGTGCAGAGCGTGCAACGGCGGACGCCTGAAGCCGGAGAGCCTCAGCTACCGTATCGGCAATACGGGCACCTACGAAGGCGACGCCTCCATCGCCGATCTCGTGCGCATGGACCTCCGCGAGCTTCGGCAGTGGTTCGAGGATCTCCGCCTGGAAGGGCGGCAGGCGACCATCGGCGGCCCTATCGTCAAGGAGATCCGGGAGCGGCTCGACTTCTTGCTCAACGTCGGGCTGGACTACCTCACGCTCGACCGCCCCGCGCGGACGCTCTCCGGCGGCGAGTCCCAGCGGATCCGGCTGGCGACGCAGATCGGCACCCAACTCACGGGCGTGCTCTACGTGCTCGACGAGCCGAGCATCGGACTCCATCCCCGCGACAACGCCAAACTGATCGCGTCACTCGAAGACCTCCGCGACCTTGGCAACTCGGTCCTGGTCGTCGAGCACGATCGCGAGATGATCGAGGCCGCCGACTTCGTGGTGGACCTCGGCCCTGGAGCCGGCGAGTACGGTGGCCGCCTGCTGGCGGCGGGGCCACCAGAAGCCATCTCCACCTTCGAAGGCGACGGTGCGCCACCGGACAGCCTCACGACGGCGTACCTCGCCGGCCTTCGTGCTGTACCGACGCCAGCGGAGGGCGAACGCAGGGCGGGCAGCGGCGCGTCCATCCGGCTGCTCGGCGCGAGAGGCCACAACCTCAAGTCCGTCGACATGGAGCTTCCGCTGGGGACGCTCACCGTCGTAACGGGCGTGTCAGGGAGTGGGAAGTCGTCCCTGATCAACCAGACGCTCGCGCCCATCCTGGCGGCGCACTTCCACAACGCCCAGCGGGTGCCCCTCCCCTACGCCGACATCGAGGGGCTGGAGCACATCGACAAGGTCATCGCCATCGACCAGTCGCCGATCGGGCGAACACCGCGTTCGAATCCGGCGACCTACACCGGTCTGTTCGGGCTGATCCGTGACCTGTTCGCGCGCCTGCCGGAGTCGGAGATTCGCGGCTACAAGCCGGGCCGGTTCTCGTTCAACGTCAAGGGCGGACGGTGCGAGACGTGCAAGGGCGCCGGCATCGTCAAGCTGGAGATGAACTTCCTCCCGGACGTCTACGTCGAGTGCGAGACCTGCAAGGGGCGGCGCTACAACGCTGAGACGCTGGGCGTCAAGTTCAAGGGCAAGTCGATCGCGGATGTCCTGGAGATGCCGGTCTCGGAGGCGTTGGTGTTCTTCGAGAACCAGCCTCGGATCGCGCGCAAGCTGAGGACGCTGGACGCCGTCGGCCTCGGCTACATCCGTCTCGGCCAGCAGGCGACGACGGTCTCCGGCGGCGAAGCCCAGCGCATCAAGCTCTCGAAGGAGCTCTCGCGCCCCGGCACCGGACGGACGCTCTACATCTTGGATGAGCCCACGACAGGCCTCCACTTCGAGGACGTGCGCCACTTGCTCCTCGTGCTCCAGGCCCTCGTGGACAAAGGCAACACCGTCCTCGTGATCGAGCACAACATGGACGTCGCCAAGCAGGCCGACTGGCTCATCGATCTGGGCCCCGCTGGCGGCGCAGGCGGCGGCAACATCCTGTACGCCGGTCCGCCAGAGGCTCTGGCGGGGACGGACACGCCCACGGCGCCCTTCATCGCGGAGGAGCTTGAGCGCGCTCATCAATCGGATGATTTCGGCCTGGGCGTCCGAGAGATCGACTTGGACGAACTGGCGTCGGGCGCCAGCGGAGACGAGGACTCGGATGAGGTCGGGGAGGACGAGCCGGAGGCTGAGGAAACCCTCTAGCGTGCGACTACCACGGACCGGCTTACGACCCTGCCAGCGGATTCAGCCCGTACGAGGTACAGGCCTGGGGCGAGACCACCAAGGTCAAGTGGCAGCCCTGTCTCGCCAGCGGGCATCGACCCTTCGCGAACGGACAGGAGTTGACGGCCACGAATGTCGACCACGCTGATGTTGACGCGAGCGGGCTCAGGGAGAACGATACGGAGGTTGGTGCTCGCGCTAGTTGGGTTGGGACCTACCGTGAGGCTCAGGCCGGGTGACGACGGACGGGCGGATTCGTTGGTCGCCAGGCGCTCTGACGTGTAGAGGTACCGATAGTCAGGTTGCCATTCACCGTTGAGCCGAGCGGGGTCGCTCCAGTCTTCCCGTGTACGCGAAGCCAGCAGTCCATCTCCTCGGTATGTGTAGCGCGTCCGGGCGACCGGAATCCACGCGTCGCGATACTCACTACCGTCCCAAATGAACTTCCAGTCCTGTTCTTCAAGCTAGATGAGATGCCCCTGGTTATCGAACTGAGTGACGACGCGCGAGAGTAGGTCTCCAGAGTCTCGATCGTAGGTAACGTTGGAACTGTAGCGACCTTCCGCGTCATACACGAGAACGGTGCTGTCGGCTTGCGCAGAGTTGCCACCTGAGGCAGGCACTTCACGAACGACCGTCGCGAGACGTCCTTCGCTGTCGTACGTCGATTTGAAGCGAGCAGCAAGCTCCCCACTGGACAAAAACGCCTCGCACAGCACACGCTGACCGTCGGCGTTGAGCGTCGACTCCACTCTACTGCCCGGTGTCCAGCCTCCGTTCCCATTAGCTCTCTCGAAAAGGCTCGATACGAAAACGCCACTTGGGGTATTCACGTATGTGTTGCGGCGGTTGTCGACCAGTACCACAGATCCGTCAATGAGCCGCAAGTCACGCTTCGTCCAACTCGTCATGGAACCGTTCGCGTCAAAGGTGTACTCCCACCTCGGCACGTTGGTTTGAGGAGTCGGCTGGACGCCACGGGTCTCGTACAGTGTGAACGGCCGATTGCCACTATCGAGATACTCAAGGTAAATGTAGAAGGGAGACGCATCCCAGGACTCCGTGGCTGGATTCCAGACGCTCCCCTCCATGATCCCGGCATCGCCCTGCTCGGGGCGACCGACCCAGCGGCTGTCATTCACCCAGGTAGCACCGTCGGCTCCTATCTCCTGACGGATCTCCGTCGCACTGAGGGATGTGAGCAGGTACCGACTCCATTCACCATCTGGCCCGATAGCTGGGGCCCCGCACGAGGGCAAGGGGTTGGCAAACGCTGGAGTGGCGAGGAACGCTATGGAGAGAAGAGCGATGCGAAGAGCAACGGTTTGCATAGAAATGTTCGGTGTCCTCCCTATGGATAACGGCTGCTACCCTTCCTCGTCAAGGCATTCATCCGGAGTTGGTCTGCCGGTAGCTTCGGTCGTCCTCTTCGACACCTGTGCCCCTCCCCACCCTCGGCATCCTCGGCGGCGGCCAGCTCGGCCGCATGACCGCCCTCGCCGCCGCCCCGCTGGCGATCCCGGTCCGCATCCTGTGTGACCGAGAGACCGGCACGGGGCGCGCCCTCGCCGACGTCACCGTGGCCGACTGGACGGACCCCGACGTCCTCCGCACATGGGCCGCCCCGTGCGATGTAGTCACCGTCGAGAGCGAGTGGGCGCCAGCAGACCGACTCCTGGAGGCTGCGCCTGGAACGGTCGTCCAGCCCGGTGTCGACGCGCTCGTCACCATCCGGCACAAGGGGCGCCAGCGGAGGGCACTCGCGGCGGCAGGGGTACCGCAGCCTGACCTTGTCCTCGCACAGACCCTCGATGAGGCGCGCGAGGCGGTGGGCCGCTTTGGCGCTGCAGTGCTCAAGCGCTTCGAAGGCTCCTACGACGGGTACGGCAACGCCACCGTCCGCTCCGCTGGCGACGTCGATGCCGCGTGGGACACGCTCGCAGCCGATGACGGTCTTCTGGTGGAGTCGTTCGTCGACTTCGAGGCCGAGGCTGCGGTCACGGTGGCGCGCACGCCAGATGGAGACGCCGTCGTTTACCCGGCCGTGCGGAGCGAGCACCGCGATCACCGGCTTCACGCGGCTGTTGTGCCAGCGGGCTTCTCCGAGGCGACGGAGCACGAGGCTCGACGCGTCGCCTTGGCCACCATCGCGGCTCTCGACGTAACCGGCGTGGCGACCGTCGAAATGTTCGTCACCCGCTCTGGCAGGGTCCTCGTCAACGAGGTCGCCCCCCGACCCCATAACACAGCGCACTTGACGCTGGATGCGCACCATACCTCTCAGTTCGAAAACCACGTCCGCGCTGTGCTCGGCCTGCCGCTCGGCGATCCCGGACTCCGTGTCCCTGCGGCGTGCATGGTCAACGTCCTCGGCACCCGCGACGGCACAGCCTCGCCCGACCTGAGCGTGGCCCTCTCCCCCGCTGGCGCCAGCCTCCACCTGTACGCGAAAGACGACGTCCGGCCATCGCGAAAGATGGGGCACGTGACCGTCACCGCTGGCGACGTAGAATCGGCACGCCAGCGGGCTGAATCGGCGGCAAGCGTGATTCGCCTCTGACGGCTCGGGGGAATCTGGCCCCCCTTGTTTACGCGCCTCACATGGAGCGCCGAAGCCGACGCCCCATGACAGGGCCTCCGAGCACAACGGCTCCACCGGCCCACCACGCGGTGACCGTCGCCAGCTGGCTTGCCACAGCGAGATGCGGGAAACTGCTGACCGGAGGCGACGAGTCGAGGCCATTCAGGAGGAAGACGACCGAGAGCGCTAACGGGACTGCCCAGCCGAGAAGGAGAGCAGAGACGGTCAAATGCCGGAGCGAAGCCATGTCGCTTGTCGTTCGGGAGATCATGGGACGGTGCCGTCCATGGGGTGTTGCACGGAGCGATCTTCGCAGGCACTCTCTCGCCGCGTAACCATGTCCGCTCTTTCTCCTCTCGTCGGCCTCGCGATGGGCTCCGAGTCGGACTGGCCCACGATGGAGGCTGCCGCCGATGTGCTTCGCGAGTTTGGCGTTCCGTTCGAGGCTCGCGTCTTGTCGGCACACCGGACGCCCGACGCCATGACCGACTACGCGCGATCGGCACGCCAGCGGGGCCTTCGGGTGATCGTCGCAGGCGCAGGAGGCGCGGCCCATCTGCCAGGCATGATCGCGGCGTCCACCACGCTTCCCGTCATCGGGGTACCTGTCCAGACGCGGGCGCTCGATGGGATGGACTCGCTTCTCTCGATCGTCCAGATGCCCGGTGGGGTCCCGGTGGCCACGGTCGCCATCGGGCAGGCCAAGAATGCTGCCCTGCTGGCGGTTCAGATCCTCGCCACTGCCGACGATGCGCTAGCCGTGGCGCTGGATGCGTACAAGCAGGACCTGCGGGACCTCGTTGCCGGTATGGACACATCGGTCCAGCGTCACGGGTCGGCGACCACTGACCGGTAGACCCGCTGGCGCTTGCCTACGACTGGCCGTCGCCAGCGGGAGCATTCGGGAGCCGGTCCAGGACCTGGGCGATCTGACTGCTGAGGACCTCCTCGTGAGCCTCACGCAGCTCGGCGATGCGAAGCGCCTCCGCAAGCGAGCGCGAGGCTGCATCGAGGGCCTTCCGCTCTTCGGTCGAATAGCCGCGACCACGACCGTGTGTGCCGAGGGCCAGAACGCCGACGGGCTCGTCGTCCGCGGACCGAAGCGGGACACGCAGGACGAACAGTGGATCCTCCCACACCTGCTCCGAGCATACTGGAAGCTGCTCTGGATCGAGCATCTCAGAGGCCCATGCCAGCGTCTCGTCTGGGTCCGACCCCTGAACAGCGACCACCTCCCACCCTTCCGGGTCGATGTCGATGACCGCCGCCCGGTCCGTCTCCAGCGCTTCTCGTACCGTGGCAATGGCGACGCGTCCGATCTCAGCGGGTGAGGCCACCACTTGGCGGCCTGCCAGCAAAAGCGGCAACCGCTTGGTCAGTCGCTCTCGGGTTCGGTAGAGGTCCGCGTCAGCCCTACGAGAGACCCACTCGCGGACCGGGTTGAACACGACGAGGGCCACGACGGCCGCCAGTGCCGCCGCAACGGCCTCGGCGCCATCACCCATCGACGCCCGAAGAGCGACACGTAGCGCCTCCGCACCGCCGGCGAAGACAGCGGCCAGCCCAAGCGTCGCCGCCCCGACGGCGAGCGACCGCGCGATCCACAGGTCGGCGTCCCACGGTCGGAAGTTGAGCACGCCCGCCAGGATCCCGAGCGGAACGGTCGCCAGCGCGAGGTTGAGCACAGCCAAGGTCGTGAGGTCGAAGAGGTACCCGGTGGCCCGGCGGTCCGAGTCGAGCACAGGAACCACCTCGCCGAGGAACGGCACGCTGAGGGCTACGATGAACACGCTCAAGGGAAGCACGACCCACTTCATCTGCTGGCGCACGCCTGTATCGCTCGACCGTCGATACTTCTGGACGAGGCCAACGACCGGCACAGCCACGACGCCAATCAGAACGGCGGTCCCGATCCTATCGCGAACCCAGGTCGGCAGACCAAACCCCTCCGATGCGACAACGAGCACGAGGACGGCAACGAGCCCAACGACGACGACCGTTCGAATCCGGCGGGTCCAACGCGGACCGAAGCGACCGTCGGGGAACTGAACGATCGCCCCGGACACAACCGGAAGTGCGCTGATTGCAATGAGAACGGCAAGAACGACGAGGGCTATGCCGAGTGGCCCGATCGCAGCCACCAGGTCCAGCCTCTGGATGTACCTCGACCCAAACATCCCAGCGACCGCGACAAGTGCCAGCCCGAGTTGGGCGTCGTACCCAGATGCACGACCTCGGATAAACAGGAGCACGCCGACGACGATGAATGCCGTCGTCCCCAGGAGGAGCAACCCCCGGTTAACATAGCTGACGACCCGGGCAGACAGGCCGAACTGCCGGGCGTCTGCCACCGACCGACTGCCCGCGACGGCCGACAGTTCGATGGTGCGACCGGACCGCTCGACACGAACAGAGATCGTGTCTCCGACCTCCCGCGACGCGAAGAGCAATCCAGTTCGGATGGCCCGTCGGACCGCGAGTGTATCACCGTCGACGTCTAGGATTCGGTCATCGCGCTGAAGTCCGGCCATTGCGAAGGCGCCGCGCTCCATATCGCCCACGATGATCCCTCCCCCCTCCGCCTCCTCGACCACGGCCGTCGCTGTGGAGGTCAACGGGGCCACGGCGTTTGCGTATGTACCTAGAGCCGCTACTGCCAGAACCGAGAGCATCACAAGGACCCGCACCGGCCGCCGTAGCGGCCTCGTGAGCCGGTGCCACCGCTGGCGAAAGCGGTACGTCCGGCGTCGAAGGCGGCGGCGAGGCATGGCCAGAGCCTACCGCCCGCACCCTGCGAAATCAATCAGAGACCTCCCCGCATGAGCCCGCTGGCGCACGGCCCGCTGGCGCGACTCGACGGGCGCTACTCTAGAAACAGATCGGTCTCGCGACTGGCAGAGTCGCCCGTGACGCGGTCTCGCACCGTCACGGTGAGCGTGTAGAGCCCCGGCTCCTGGCCCGTGGCGTCGAGGAACAGATAGACCGCATCGTCCGGGCTCGACCCTTGTGCCTCGAACGCTGAGGACACCGCGGCTCCTCCCCCGCCGAAGAGACGCCGGAAGAACCGACGGACGCCGCGGGATGTGTCCTTGGGGCGTAGGCTGGCCTCGACCTCGTAGTCGCTCTGCCCGCCGTCCAGGCCCAATCCGTAGGGCTCTGCGTACAGGTAGATCGGATCGCCAGCTCGGAAAACACCCCACGGAGCGGGCTGGATCGAGATTCCGTCTCGGAAAACGCGGCCGGGCTGTGGGGCATCCGCCTCCTCGACGAAGTACGCCAGCAGGATGTCGGAGAGGCGGAGGCCACCACCGGAGAAATCGAGCACGTCGATTTCTCGGCGCTGGACCGCGCTGGTCTGGCCAGAGGCGGTCTCGAACTCTAGGGACACCTCGTAGCCCTCCCCCGGCGCTGCGGACATCGGCTCTGTGCTCGTCCACAGACGCGTCTGCTCGAACGGGACGATCTGGGCACCACGGAGACCGTAGACGGTGCGGCGACGCTCGACGAGCAAGTCGCGCTGCGGACCGATCAGGAAGGCCCCCGTGTTGACCGTCACGCCCACATCCTCCTGCACACCGTCG
>JBCDLV010000144.1:0-8372 GCA_038744895.1 Bacteroidota bacterium
AGCCATCGTCCACGCCGGTGTGGACGTGTACGACGTACGTCCGGAGGCACCGCCGCTGGAGACGTTCTTCTTTTCGCTGGAGCCGGAGGCCGGCGCCAGCAGCACGCCTGCCTGATGCACACGCCTCTCGTCAGCGTCGCCGGAGCAGTTCGGTCGCAGGCCATCCGGCTCCGGCGATCTGGCATCTGGTTCCCCACGCTCGGCATTACCGGAGTCGCGGTGGGGCTGGGAGGCATCGTGCTGGACTCAGCCGTGCAGACCGGCCTCGCCGAGGGCAGCACCTCCGCCCTGTGGGACCAGGTACTCCAGGCGTCGTTCGGACTGTGGACCATCCTGCTCCTGCCCATGCTGACGGCCCTGGTGGCCGCGCAGGTGGCCGCGGTGGAGCACAACGCGCGCGGCTGGAAACACCTCTTCGCCCTGCCCACCTGGAAGGGCGCACACGTGGTCTCGATGTGGGCAGCCGTCGTGCTGCTGACCGCTGGAGCCACCGTCCTGCTGGCGGTCGGGCTGACGGGGGCAGGAGCCGCCGTGGATGCGCTCCGCCCGGAGGCCGCCGTTCCACCGGCACCGCTGGCGCAGTTCCTAAGAACAGCAGCGGTCGCCTGCGCGAGCGCGCTCCCCCTCGCCAGCGGGCACCTGTGGCTCAGCGTCCGCTGGCCGGGTGTCGGCGTGGGCCTGGGCGTCGCGGTCGTCGGGGTCTTGACCAACATCGTGTTTCTCAACCTCGGCGCGGGCGCCGTCACGCCGTACGGCCTCGCCCCCTCGGCGATGATCTCCGGTCAGCACGAACTCGCCGTTGTCGGTCTGGTCGTCGGCCTCGTGGTCTTCGCAGGCAGCGTGTGGCACCTCTCACGCCGCGACACGCCGGGCTGACCGAGTCCTTCTCACCGCTCGCCCCCCACGCAGAGGCTCTGCAAGCCGCGCCGTGCAGCTCCCCACCTCCGCACCAGTCCACCTCCGCCTGCTGGCGCCAGCGGACGAACCGTTCCTGTGGACCGCGCTCTACCACGCCCTCCACGTTCCGCCCGGCGCCGACCCGTTCCCTTCCGAGATCGTGCGCCAGCCAGACCTCGCCTGCTACGTCGACGGCTGGATGCAGCGCCCCGGCGACCTCGGCGTCGGCGCAGAGATCGGCCAAGACCTCATCGGGGCAGCGTGGCTCCGCCGCTGGCGCTCCGGCGCGCCAGGGTTCGGGTTCATCGACGAGGCGACGCCTGAGCTGTCGATGGCGCTCCTGCCCGGGCACCGGGGACAGGGCATCGGGACGAGGCTGCTCCAGCGCCTGCTGGCGGAAGCCGCCCGCGAGTCAGAGGCCGTCAGCCTCAGCGTGTCGATGTCGAACCCCGCCATGCGGCTCTACGAGCGCGCCGGGTTCGCCGTCGTCGGCCAGCCCGCCGGCGGATCGGTAACGATGGTGACGCGCCTCTCACCACGCCAGTCGGCCGCCATGTGACAGGCAGCGCCCGCTGGCGCCAGCAGGAGATTCGGCGATCGTGCTCTGCCGGCTACCTCCCGCGTACCACGAGCGCGATCCCACCCAGGGTCACGACGGACGCGATCGCCAGCCGGAGCGTGACGGGCTCGCTCACGAACGCCACGCCGCCCAGCGCAGCCAGCACCGGCACGCTGAGCTGCACCGTCGCCGCGCTGGCCGCCCGCAGCGAAGGTAGCACGGCGTACCACGCCACGTAGCCCAGACCCGACGTGACGGCACCCGACAGCACGGCCCAGCCCACGCCGGACGGGTCGAGGGACAGGCCACCGGTGGCCGCCGCGGCCCCCGCCAGCAGGACCGCCAGCAGCGCGCCACGCGCGAAGTTGCCGGCCGTCGCCGCGATCGGATCCGACTGGCCGCGGCCCGCGAGCGAGTAGGCTCCCCACCCGACGCCAGCGGCGGCCATCAGGGCGGCGGCTCCCGGCGGCGGGGCCGTCACCCCGGGCGCGACGAGCACCACGAGGCCTGCCAGCGCCAGCCCGCTTCCGAGCCACCGGACGGCGCCCATCCGCTCGCCGCCTGCCAGCCCGGCGCCGACCATCGTGACCTGCACGGCGCCGAAGAGGAGGAGCGCGCCGGTTCCCGTCGACAGGTCGAGGTAGGCGAACGAGAAGGCGGCGGCGTACACGAACAGCGCCAGCGCAGCCCGCCAGCTTCCCTGCAGCGTGCGGCCCCGCTGGCGGACGAGCAGCACCAGCACCAGCGCGCCCGCGACGACGCGGACCGCCGTGAACGACGCCGCGTCGATGTCTGTGGAGACCAGCGCCAGCCGGGCCAACACAGAGTTAGCCGCAAACGCCACCATCACGAGGGACGTGACGGCGAGTGCGACCGGACGAGACAGATGCGGGGGCGTAGGCACGCCCAAGCCTACGACGCGCCTCTGCCGTGCGATGTGCACCTGGCCCGCTGGCGGATCGGCCCGGTTCCAAGCCGTCGGTTTCGGCGCTAAGCCACGTCGCTTCGGTATGTTGGCGGTGGCTCCACGTTTCTCCGTGACCTCCACCACACCGCCTTCCCAGCGCGCGGGCGTCGTCACACGCCTGCTTCAGGAGGCCAGCTCCGACGATCTCGTCGAGCGACTCCTGCCCCTCGTCTACGACGAGCTCCGCATGGTCGCCCGTGCGCAGCGCCACCGGTCCGGGCCGGCGACCCTCGCCACCACGGCACTCGTCCACGAAGCCTATCTCCGCCTCGTGGGCAGCGACATGGTGCCGAACCGGCGCT
The DNA here is from genome assembly GCA_038744895.1 of Bacteroidota bacterium. GTDB lineage: Bacteria > Bacteroidota > Rhodothermia > Rhodothermales > Rubricoccaceae > Rubrivirga. The sequence continues at coordinate 2,726 of JBCDLV010000144.1, forward strand.
ACTTCTTCGCCGCCGCTGCCCGAGCCATGCGCAACGTGCTCGTGGATCACGCGCGACGGCGCTCGGCCAAAAAGCGAGGGCGTCCGGTGACGCTCAACACGGAGGTCGCGCCGGGAGGCATCGACCTCGACATGGAGGCGGTCCGAGTCCTGGATGTCCACGCCGCGCTCGACCGGCTGGCGGCGTTCGACGAGCGCGCCGCCCAGGTGGTCGAGTGCCGCTTCTTCGGAGGCCTCTCCGTCGAGGAGACGGCGGAGGTCGTCAACGTGGGGACCGCGACTGTCAAGCGCGACTGGCGGCGAGCCCGCGCGTGGCTGGAGACCCAACTTGCTGAGGGGCGTGATCCCTCCGACGACGAGACGGCGAATGGAGGGCACGACCTGCTCTCGAATGCCTGACCCAACGCCCGACCGCTGGCGCCTCGTCCGCGACGCGTTCGATGCCGTCGCGGACCTGCCGCCCGACCAGCGCGACGCCGCGCTCGACGACCTGGACCTGGACATCGCCGCCCGCGCCGAGGTCGAGGCCATGCTGGACGCCGATGCCGGCAACTCCGTCCTGGACACCGGCGCCCACTCGGCCGCAGCAGCCATCGTCGGCGAAGCCGACGAGCCGACGCCAGCGGGCGAGCGGTTTGGGCCGTGGGCGGTCGTTCGGGAGGTCGGGCGCGGCGGCATGGGGGCCGTCTACCTGGTCGAGCGCGCCGACGGGTCCTACACGCAGCAGGCGGCGCTCAAACGGGTCTCGCTCGGCGGCGAGGACGGCGCGCGCCGGTTCGAGCGCGAGCGCCAGATCCTGGCCGAGTTGGAGCACCCCGGCATCGCTCGCCTGCTCGACGGCGGCGTCCGCGGCGAGACGCCCTACCTCGTCATGGAGTACGTCGAGGGTGAGCCGATCACGACCTACGCCGATCAGCGCCAACTGGCCACGCACGACCGCGTCCGCCTCTTTGCGGAGGTCTGCGAGGCGGTCGGGCACGCGCACCGGCACCTCGTGGTGCATCGCGACCTCAAGCCGTCGAACGTGCTCGTGGCCGAGGACGAGCGCCAGCGGTCCCGGCCGGTCCTCCTCGACTTCGGCATTGCCAAGCTGCTCGACGAGGAGCGCCCGGAGGTCACCACGCGGACGGCGCTCCCGCGCCTGACGCCGGAGTACGCGGCGCCGGAGCAGGTCACCGGCGAGGCCGTCACGACGGCGACGGATGTCTACGCACTCGGCGTCCTGCTCTACGAACTGCTGGCGGGGACGCGGCCCTACGAGGTCGACACGAGAACGCTCAGCGGGGTCGTCCAGGCGGTCACCGAGGCACGTCCCTCGCGGCCGTCCGACTCGGCTCCCGACGACCGCCAGCGGGCCATCCGAGGCGACCTCGACACGGTCGTGCTCAAAGCACTCGCCAAGGAGCCCGCCCGCCGCTACGGCTCTGCCGATGATCTCGCGGCCGACCTGCGGCGCTTTCTCGATGGCCTGCCGGTCGAGGCGCAGACGCCGTCGGTCGGCTACCGCGCCCGCCGGTTCGTGGGGCGCCACACCGCTGGCGTCGCGACGGCGGCACTGGCGGTTCTGGTCCTGGTGGCCGGCGTCACGTTCTACACGGTTCGGCTGGCGGCCGAGCGGGACCGGGCGGCACAGGCCGCGGCCGAGGCCGAGGCCGTCACGGAGACGATCGTGGAGCTGTTCGACCGCGACCCGTTCGCGGCGGACGCCGATCGGATGGACACGCTCTCCGTCGGGCAGTTCGTCGTCGAACGCGGCGAGTCGACGGTGACCGATCTCCAAGGCCAGCCGGCGGTGCAGGCCCGCCTGCTCCCCCTGCTGGCGCGGCTCAACTTTCAGCTCGGCGACGCGGAGCAAGCCCTCGTGTACGCCAGCCAAGGCGCGGCCCTCGCAGACTCTCTCGATCCGCGAAGCGAGGCCACCCTCCGCGCACAGACGGAGTTGGGGACGGTCCTGGCCGGCCAGGGGGACTACGAGCAGGCCGCTGTCCACTTCCGAAGGGCCGTCGGTCTCTCCCAGGCGATCCACGGGCGGGACCACGAGACCACGGCAACAGCCCTGGGAGATCTGGCCATCGTCCTCGCCGACATGGGCGACTCGACGTCGATCGCTCGGGCCATCGAGCTCGGCCAGGACGCACTCGATGCCGCACGACGCGTCTTCGGGCCAGACCACGTCGACGTAGCGCAGGCCCACAACAACCTCGGTACGTTTCTCTACTCCGCCGACCGACCCGAGGAGGCGATCCCGCACATCGAACGGGCGCTCGAGATCCGCAAGTCGGCCCTGGGACGGCACCCCCTCGTGGCGAACTCCCAGAGCAACCTCGCGTCGTTCCTGAGAGACCTGGGACGCCACGATGAGGCCGTGGTCCAGTATGACGGCGCCATCGAGGTCTACCGCTCGACGGTGGGTCCCGAGCACCCCCAGCTGGCGGCGCCGCACTACGGGCGTGCGGTCTCGCTCATCGTGCTCGGCCGGCTCTCCGAGGCTGAGGTGTCCGCCCGCGAGGCGCTCGCCCGGGACGCGGATGCCCTTCCCGAGGGACACCCGTTCCTGGCGTACGACCACGAACTCCTCGGGGACGTCTTGACCCTGCGCGGCCAGTGGGCTGAGGCCGAGCGGCATCTTCGGCGCGCCATCGAGCTCTACGGTCCCGACGCGGACGACGTCACCCTCGCCGACGCGCGTGCGGCACTCGGTCGGGTCGCCGCGCGCACGGGGCGCACGCGCGAGGCCCGCCAGCTTCTCGCGGCCGCGCAGCCTCACGTCGGCGGACCCCGTCTCGAACGCGTGGAGGAAGACCTCGCCGGGTTGGGAGTCGCGCAGTAGAACGCGCCTAGCTGAGTCCGTCCTCGATGTTCTTGCGCCACTTCGCCAAGTCGTCCGTTTTGGCGTTGCTGAAGCCGAGCAGGTCCATCAGGATGTCGAGGATTCTCATGTCTTTGGGGCAGATGAGGAGATCAGAGTGTAGCCCATTTGTCCTCGCCGGGGTACCCAGTGGAAGATTCTTGCGACGGCGCATCGCCGCCTGTACCCTGAGGCCACCGGTCCTCCGTTGCCCATGCCCTCCCCCGCCGTCACCGAGGCCCTCGACGCCCTGCGCGGCGGCGACGACGGCGCGCGGGACCGACTGGTAGCCGCGGTCTACGACGAGCTTCGCGACATCGCCCGGGCCCACCTGCGCCGCGAGCGGGACGGCCACACTCTCGTGACGACGGCGCTCGTCCACGAGGCCTATGAGAAGGTGATCGGCCCGAACCCCGACTACAGCAGCCGCGGCCACTTTTTCGGAGCCGCCGCTCGCGCCATGCGCCAGGTGCTCGTGGACCACGCGCGCCGACGCGACCGACTCAAGCGGGGCGGCGGCGAGCGCCCGCTGGCGCTCACGGACGTCGGCGAGATCGCAGCGCCCGTCTCCGACGGCTCGATCGACCTGCTCGACCTGGACGGTGCCCTGCGCAAGCTGGCCGAGCTCGACGCGCGTCAAGCCGCCGTCGTGGAGTGTCGCTACTTCGGCGGCTTGTCGGTGGAGGAGACCGCCGAAGCCCTCGGCACCTCCGAGTCGACCGTCAAGCGCGAGTGGCGGACGGCGCGCGCCTGGCTCTACGCAGCCCTCCACGCCGACATCACGTGACACCTGCGCTCCGCAGACAGCGCACGGATCGTCATGACCCCACCCACAGACCCCCAGCGATGGCCTGAGATCAAGCGGCTCTTCGAGTCTGCCTTGGTCCAGCCTCCCGCGAGCCGGGGCCCGTTCCTCGACCAGGCCTGCCGAACGCCAGAGGGAGCGCCCGACCACGCGCTGCGCAACGCCGTCGAGACCCTGCTGGCGGCCGACTCCGGGGCCGCGCTGGAGCCGGCCGGGGGCTTCCTGGCAGAGGCCCCGCTGGCGGGCCTCCTCGACGGGCTCGGGGTGGAGGCGGCGCCAGCAGAGCCTGAGCTCAGTGCCGGGGCTCGCGTCGGGCCCTACCGCGTGCTCCGGCTGCTGGGGCGCGGCGGGATGGGCGAGGTCTACCTCGCCGAGCGCGCCGACGGCGTGTTCGAGCGCACGGTCGCCCTCAAGCGCGTCCGCGCGGATCTGTCGCCAGCGGTGGCGTCCCGGTTCGAGGCGGAGCGGCAGATCCTGGCCGGGCTGGTCCACCCCGGGATCGCCAGGCTCTACGGCGCTGGCTTCGAGGACGGCGGCCGGCCGTGGCTGGCCATGGAGCCTGTCGACGGCGTGCCGATCACCACGTACGCGCGCGACCGCGACCGCCGCCAGCGGGTCGAGCTGCTCCGGCAGGCGTGTGCCGCGGTCCACCATGCCCATCAGCGCCAGGTGGTCCACCGAGACCTGAAGCCATCCAACGTGCTCGTCACCGAGCACGGGCGCGTGGTGCTGCTCGACTTTGGAATCGCGCAGGTCATGGGTGCCGAGGAGGAGCGGCGGCTGCTCACGCGGGCGTACGCAGCGCCAGAGCAACTCCGTGGAGAGGCCACCACGACCGCCTCGGACGTGTACGGGCTCGGCGCACTGCTCGTCGAGACGCTCACCGGCGAGCGGCCGGACGGTCCGGGCGACACGCGCACGCTTGGGGGAGATCTCGCCGATGTCGCCGGTCGCGCGCTGGCGCCCGAAGCCGCCAGCAGGTATCCGTCAGCGGAGGCGCTCACCGCCGATCTGGGCCGCTGGCTCGATGGCCGCCCGGTGGCCGCGCACGCACCGACGCTGGCCTACCGCGCGCGCCGGTTTGTGGGTCGAAACCGGATTCCTGTTGCGGTGGGCCTGTCGGCCCTCGCTCTGGTCGCGGTAGCACTCGTCGCAGCGACGCTCCGGGTGACCGAGGAGCGAGACCTCGCGCAGCAGGCCGCCGTCGAGGCCGAGGTCGTCGCCGAGACGCAAGGACGGCTCTTGCGCGTGCTGGAGCCCGCCTTCCGCGCGGAGACGGACACCGCTGGGGCAGCAGCGCCTACTGTCGACGCCGTCGTTGAGGACGCCGCGCAGGCCATCGAGGAGGCCTATGCCGACAACCCGGCAGCCCTTGGTCGGTCCTACGCCACGCTCGGGGAAACGCTCTGGGCACGCGGCCAGCGCGAGCGCGCCGACGCGTACTTCGTACGCGCCCTCGCGCTTCGCCAGCCGCTCGCCCGGCCCGGTGACCCGGTCGTCCACACGGCGCTGGTCGGACGTGGCCTCATCGCTCGTGCCCGTGCCGACAGCGTCGAGGCCCAGCAGTTCTTCCGCCAGGCGCTCGCCATGGAGCGCGAGCACCCGTCACTGGCCAACGAGGGGTCCTCGACGGAGCTGTTTCTCACGTCGGTCCTCGGGGACCTGGCCGCGCGCGAGCGCGAGCTTCTTCGACTCGTCGCCGAGCGTCGGGCTGAGGATCCAGACGCCATCAAGACCGCGCAGGCTCACAACGAGTTGGGCGTCCACTACTTCCAGGCAGGCGACTACCGGCGAGCCTACCGCGAGTACCTCGTCGCCGAGCGAATCGCACGAGAGCTGTGGGGCGAGCTCCATCCGGCGACCAACACCATGAGGGTCAACCTCGCGTACGCTGCGCAGAATCTCGGCGACCACGACGCATCTGTGCGTCATGCCCAGGTCGCGCTCGATGCCTCACGACGCGCGGGAATCGGTCCGATCCGGGAGGCATCGCTC
>JBCDLV010000145.1:0-8330 GCA_038744895.1 Bacteroidota bacterium
CGCGCCGCCACCCGAGGAGATCGAGGCACGCCGGGCCGCCGCCGACTCGATCGCAGCCGTCCGCGCTGCAGCCGATTCCGTCGCCGATGCCGCCGAGGCCGTCGAAGAGGACGCCCCGCTGGCGGCGCCGACCGACTCCGCGTTTGCGCGCGCTGTCGGCGGACCGGAGCGTCGCGTGACGGTCGTCACCGACCGGGTCGAGGCCACGTTCTCGACGCAGGGCGCTACACCTGTCTCGGTCAAGCTGCTCAACTACGACCGTGCCGGGACCGACGAACGCGTCGAGTTGGTGTCCGGTGAGGAGGGTGCCCTCGGTGTAGGCGTGCTGCCCGACCGAGGCGACTACCTCGACACGCGCGCGCTCTCGTTCACGCCCATCGTCGACGGCGAGCCATTCACCGGCGACACGCTCCGTGTAGCAGAGGGCACCGGTGAGATCCGGTTCGAAGCCCCCATCGGCGACGGCGCCCTCCGATTCGTCTACGGCCTCGAAGCCGACTCCTACGACATCGACTTCCGCGTCGAGACGCCCGGCACGGACCTGCTCAGCCAGGGCGGCGGCTACGAACTCTTCTGGGACGGCGCCCTGCCCCTCGCCGAGGCCGACCCACTGGGTGAAAGCCAGCAAGCAGGCGCGTTCCTGAGCTCGGGCGGCGAGACCGAGTCCGTCCGGCTCACTGAGTCCGGCGAGGCCGACCCGCTCGTGCGCTCCGGCAACATCGACTGGGTGGCCGTCAAGACCAAGTTCTTCATCGCCGCGCTCCTCCCCGAGGGCGAGACCGCTGGCGGGCGGCTGGCAGGCTCCCAGCGCGGCGAGGCCGACGAGGCCGACTCTGGGTTCGAGCAGACCTACGTCGCCCGCGTCGAGATGCCCCGGCTGGCGGCGGACGGCACAGACCAGTTCACGCTTTACCTCGGGCCGCTCGAACTGCGACGGCTGGCGGAGTACGGGCTTTACGACACCGTCGACTTCGGCGCGTGGGTCGGGTGGATGATCCGGCCCATCGCGCGCTACGCCGTGGCACCCGCGTTCGCGCTGCTCTCGTCGTTCATCCCGTCGTACGGGTGGGTCATCATCGTCTTCGCCCTGCTGGTGAAGCTGCTCCTGTGGCCGCTGACAGCGGTCTCGTACCGCAACGCGGCCAAGATGCGAGAGCTTCAGCCCCAGCTGACGGCCGTCAAGGAGAAGTACGGCGAGGACCCGCAGAAGCAGCAGGAGGCCATGATGCGGGTCTACCGCGAGGCTGGCGTCAACCCGCTCGGCGGCTGTTTGCCGATGCTACTCCAGTACCCGCTGCTGATCGCCCTCTGGCGCTTCTTCCAATCCACGCTGGTGCTACGCGGCGAGTCGTTCCTGTGGGCGGCCGACCTCTCGGCGCCAGACCCGGTGATCTCGCTCCCATTTGCGATCCCGTTCATCGGCGACTTCCTGGCGGGCTTCACGATCCTGATGGCTGCGTCGATGGTCATCTCGATGCGGCTGTCGATGGCCTCCTCGTCGGCGATGGGCGGGACACAGCAGAAGGTGCTGATGTACCTGATGCCGGTCATGTTCTTCTTCTTCTTCAACCGGTTCCCGTCGGGCCTCTCGCTCTACTACCTCGCGTTCAACATCTTCTCGATCGTGCAGCAGCGCCTGGTGAACAAGCAGGTCCACGACGCACACGTCGCCGGCGAGACGCCGGAGATCGACAAAGCAGCGGCCGTCGCCGAGCGGGCCACCGCGAAGGGCAAGAAGAAGGGCAGCAACGGACGGGCGCGCCGCAACGGACGTCGCGGAAGCCTGGCCGCGCAGGCAGCAGCCCGCAACGGGCGCGCTCGCTCCAAGAAGCGGAAGTAGCACACCCGGAGTGTGATGCGCGCGTCCTCTAGCGACCCGCTGGCGGCCACGCAGGGCGGCCCTCACGCCGAGACCATCGCGGCCCTGGCGACGGCGCGTGGCACGGCAGCACTGGCGGTGATCCGCGTGAGCGGACCCGACGCCATCCCCCTCGTCGACGGCCGGTTCTCCGGGGACCTGGCGCATGCCGAGGCGCAAACGGTACACGTCGGCTGGCTCCTCGATGGCGACCGCCAGCGGGTCGACCAGGTCGTGTGCACCCTCTGGCGCGCGCCCCACTCCTCGACCGGCGAGGACGTGGTCGAGGTCACCTGCCACGGCGGCGACCTCGTGGCCGGCGCGGTCCTACGGGCGCTCTACGACGCAGGCGCCCGGCCAGCCACCGCTGGCGAGTTCACGCAGCGGGCCTTCCTCAACGGCAAGCTGGACCTGAGCCAGGCCGAAGCCGTGGCCGACCTGATCCATGCCGAGAGCCGACTCGGCCACCGGGCGGCGGTCTCAGCCCTGACGGGGAGCGTCGCAGAAGCCGTCGAGGCGGTGCGCCGGTCGCTCGTCCAGACAGCGGCGCTCGTGGAGCTGGAGCTCGACTTCGGCGAGGAGGACGTCGAGTTCGCCGACCGCTCCGACCTCCGCGACCTGCTGGACGCCACCGACCGCCAGCTGGCGGACCTCATCGGGACGGCCCGACTCGGCGCGCTGGCACGCGACGGGGTCCGCGTGGTCATTGGGGGACGGCCCAATGCGGGCAAATCGACGCTGCTGAACGCGCTCGTTCGGGAGGATCGGGCGATTGTCTCGCCCGTCGCTGGGACGACGCGCGACGCGATCGAGGCATCGGCGGAGATCGGGGGCCTCCGCTTCGCGTTCGTGGACACGGCCGGACTGCGGGAGACGGCCGACGCCATCGAGGCCGAGGGCACGCGCCGCGCGCGCGCAGCCATCGACCGCGCCGATGTGCTGCTCTACGTCGCCGATGCCAGTATCGGCCTCGACGCCGAAGAGCAGGCGTTCCTGGCAGATGTCGGCGACCGCCGTCCCGAGCTGGCGATCGTCCACGTGATGAACAAAGCGGATCTCGTCGAGGCCTCTGCACGGACGCGTTCCCTGGGCGAGCAAGCCGCCTATCCCATCTCCGCACGGGAGGCCCTCGCGATTCCCTCGGCGCTCGATGGCCTGCGCCAGCGGCTTCTCGACGCGGTACGCGCCAGCGGGCTGGACGACGCCTCCGGTGGCCTGGTGGCGGTCAACGAGCGGCACCGCGCGCACCTGGAGACGGCCCGAGACGCCGTCGCGAGGGCACGACACTCGCTTGCCGCTGGCGACGGCGGCGACACGCTGGCGCTGGACCTCCGGGCAGCGCTGCATGGGCTGGGACTCGTGACCGGAGCCGTCACCACCGAGCACGTGCTGGACGCGGTGTTCTCGCAGTTCTGCATCGGCAAGTAGGTGCAGGACAACGGGTGGAGGCACCCGTCACGGGATGTTAGAAACCCGTGACAACATGCGATGGGAGACCGGGTGGAACGGTCACACTCCGGCGCGCCGCGCCTCACACTCGCCTCCACCTGCCATGCTTCGCTCCCTCCTAACTCTTTCGATTCTGGGCCTCACCCTGGCGGCCTGCGACTCCTCCGACCCCGACATCGAGCCACCGATCGACGCGACCCAGTTCCGCATCGAGATCGAAAACGTCGCCCAGCCGTTCGGCGTGCTCAAGAGCGGTGTGTTCAACACCCCCGTCGGCGCCAGCGCGCCAGCGCCCATCTTCCCTGGCGAGGTCTACGAGTTCTCGTTCACAGCCGGTCCGAACGTGACGCCTGGAAGCGGCATGCGCCTGTCGTTCGCGACCATGTTCATCCAGTCGAACGACCTCTTCTACACGTTCCCCGCGGACGGCCTCGCGCTCTACGACGCCAGCGGCAACGCGCGCACCGGCGACGTCACCAGCGAGATCCTGTTGTACGATGCCGGCACTGAAGTGAACGAAGAGCCAGGCGTCGGTACCAACCAGGCCCCGCGCCAGTCTGGTGCCGACACCGGCGGCGAGGAGAACGGTGTCCTCGGGCGGATCGAGGAAGGCGCAGCTGACCGCGCCGGGTTTACCTATCCCAACAACGCCGACGTCATCCGCGTGCTTCTGTCCCACGACGGCGACACCGAGTTCACAGTCCGCATCGAGAACGTGTCGACCTCCAGCACGCTCGCGACGAGCACCGGGTCGGTGGCCGTCCCGCTCTCACCGGGTGGCTGGGCTGTCCACGTGGACGCCGTCGACTTCTTCGAGTCGGGCACCGCGGCTCCGCAGTGGGTCGAGGCCATCGCCGAGGACGGCAGCCCCGGTCCGTTCGCCGACGCCTTCACGCCGCTCACTGGCATCACCGTTCCGCTTTCGCCGGGCGCCGTCGTCGTCCACGAGGACGCCGTCGACTTCTTCACGAGTGGCCAGGCGGCATCGGCCGGCATCGAGGGCATCGCCGAGGACGGCAGCCCGGGAGCACTGGTCGCAGCGCTCACGGGCGTCCAAGGCGTCTCGTCCGTAGCGGCGTTCGACACGCCGACGGGCGCCAGCGGGCCCTCCCCGATCGGCCCGGGCGGCAGCTACACCATCGAGGTCGAGGCCGAGCCTGGCGACCGCCTGTCGTTCGCGACCATGTTCATCCAGTCGAACGACCTCTTCTACACGTTCTCTGGCGACGGGCTGGCACTCTTCGACGCCAGCGGAGCGGCGGTCTCCGGCGATGTCACGAGCCAGGTGCTCCTCTACGATGCCGGCACCGAGGCCAACCAGGAGCCCGGCGTCGGGCTCGACCAGGCGCCTCGCCAGTCGGGCGCGGACACCGGCGCGGAGGAGAACGGCACGCTCGGCCGCATCACCGACGGCGCGTCCGACCGCGCCGGGTTCACCTACCCGAGCACGGCCGACGTCATCCGCGTGACGGTCACGCCTCTGAACTAGGCAACGAGGAGGGGGCCGGCGGCATGCGCTGCCGGCCCCCTCCCGGCCCCGCTGGCGGACAGGCATCGCCAGCAAGGGCTCCTTCGTCCGGTGCTCGCAGAAAAGCCGAAGGAGTCTCTGACTCGGCACCGCCTCGCGATGGCACCGGACGCCTGTGTCCGCGCTCCGGTGGCCGGAGGTCGTCTCGCCCCTGACCAGGACACGCCTCGGGGCCGACTTCATCTCTCCGCGTCGTCCCTGACCCCGTTTTCTCGACACCCACTACCGTCCCCCACGTCCATGACCCGCATCCTTCCCCTCAGCCTTCTCGCGCTTCTCATCGCCCTTGCTGCGCCAGCGGAGGCTCAGACCTACGAGGCGTATTCGGACGCCCGCTTCGATGCCCTCCAGCGTGCAGGCGCCCTCGTTCTCGTGGATGTCCACGCCGACTGGTGCCCCACGTGCGCCCAGCAACAGCGTGTGATCGCAGCATATCAGGAGGCCCGGCCGAACGTGCCACTGCACGTCCTCCGCGTCGACTTCGACGACCAGAAGGACGCCGTCCGCCGCTTCCGCGCGCCTCGCCAGTCGACGCTGTTCCTCTTCGAGGGCGGTGAGCGTGTCTGGTTTGCCGTCGCCGAGACGCGACGAGACGCCATCTTCTCCGCCATCGACGAGGCTGCGGCCGGGTCCTCCCGATGACGCTCGAACTCACCGCCGTCCCGCTGGCGTTTCTCGCGGGCGTGGTCGGCGTTCTCTCGCCCTGCGTCTGGCCTCTGGTCCCCGTCGTCACGGCGTCGGCGGGGACGGGAGGACGCTCGGGGCCGCTGTTTCTCGCGCTCGGTCTGAGCCTCTCGTTCGCCGTGGCCGGAACGGGTCTGACGTTTCTCCTCGTGAGCCTCGGGCTCGACCCCGAGGTCTTCCGCTACGCCGCGGCCGGGCTGCTGGTCGTCGCTGGCCTGATCCTGGTCGTCCGCGTCCTGGGCGACCGCGTGACGCTCTGGCTCTCGGCACTGTCCAGCAAGCTTCGCCTCTCGCCACGCGAGGGGACCACCTCCGCGCCTGCCCAATTCGGCGTCGGCGCGCTCCTGGGCATTGTCTGGCTTCCCTGCGTCGGCCCGACGCTTGGCGCGGCGATCGCATTGGCATCGCTGGGCCAGGACCTCGGACCCGCCTTTGTCGTGATGCTCGCCTACGGCGTCGGCACCGCGGCCATGCTGCTCGTCGCCGGGTACGCCTCGGCAGGCCTTCTCTCCCGCTGGCGACCGCAGCTGCTGGCCACCGGGGGGCGCGGCAAGAAGCTACTCGGCGGGACGCTGCTCCTGCTGGGCGTGCTCGTGATGTCCGGGGCCGACAAGGTTCTCGAAGCCGCCGCCGTCGATCTTCTCCCCACCTGGGCCTTTTCGATCTAGCGATGCCTCCAGTCCGAGCGGCTGAGCACTCCCCTGTTGCGTATTTCGTGGTGCGTGATCGTTCCCATCGGCCACGCGACACGAACCACGCAGCAGCCTGGGGCACTCCGTCTCCAACGCAGCGACCCTTCCTCCCATGACCGACGCCCGTGTGCTCCTTGTCGAGGACGACGCTGACCTCGCCGACCTCCTCGCGCTCCACCTCCGAGAGGCCGGCTACACCGTCGACCACGCGGACGACGGCGCGCTGGCGCTCCAGTGGGCGCTCACCGAGCGGTACGACCTGATCGTGCTCGACGTGATGCTGCCGGGCCTCGACGGGGTCGAGGTCTGCCGCCAGCTGCGCGAGGCCGACCGGACCATGCCCATCCTGATGCTGACCGCGCGAGGCTCGGAGACGGACCGCGTACTCGGATTGGAGACCGGCGCCGACGACTACGTGCCGAAGCCCTTCTCCGTGCGTGAGGTGCTGGCGCGCGTAGCGGCCCTCCTGCGCCGCGTCGACTTCGAGCGGCCTCCGGCCGACGCCGACGAGCGCCTCGGCTTTGGCCCGCTGGCGGTGTACCCGCAGCAGAACCGTGTGGAGTTGGACGGCCAGTCGGTCGAGGTGACCCGAAAGGAACTGGACCTCCTCGTGCATCTCGCGCGCCAGCCGGGACGGGCCTTCAGCCGCCAGGAGCTACTCGACGCCGTGTGGGGCGTCCGATTCTCCGGCTACGCCCACACCGTCAACACCCACATCAACCGGCTCCGCGCGAAGGTGGAGCCGGATCCTGCCTCTCCCCAGTTCGTGCAGACCGTCTGGGGCGTCGGCTACCGCTTCGCCACGGGCGACGGCGACGAGGCCTCTGCGACCGAACACTCTCAGGCTCATGAGTGACTCTCCCATCCCGTTCTGGCGCAGGCTCGGCGTCCGGATCTCGGCGCTGTTCCTCGGCCTGATGATCCTGCTCGGCGTTGCCGTGCTCACGCTCACGGCGGAGGCCACGCGCGACGCCGTCGCCACGGCCGACCAGGCCCTCCACCAGGACCTCGCGACCGACCTCGCACCGCGGTTCCAGCCCCACCTCATCACCGACATCGACTCGGTCGCGATCTCCGACATCATCGGGGGGCTGACGCAGGTCAACCGGCGGATTGACGTGTACCTCCTCGGGGGCGACGGGATGATCAAATCGTGGTTCTCGGATGCCCGCGGGCGTCCTCTCGAACCGATGGTGGAGACCGCGGCCCTCGACGAGGCGCTCGGCGGCGCACCACCGCCGATCCTCGGGCCCGACCCTGCCCGTCCAGGCGCCGACCGCCCCTTCAGCGTGGCGCCGATCTCGATCATGGGCGAGGAGGGGTGCTACCTCTACGTCATTCTCCAGGGCGAGCGCTACGACGAGGTCGCCGCGATGATCTGGCCCGGAGCCCTCGGCAACGCCGCCGCGCGCGGGCTCCTGCTGGCGCTGGGACTGGCCGCCCTCGTGGGCGTGGTGGCGTTCCTGGGGCTCACGAGTCGCCTGTCGCGCCTGACCGAGACCGTCGGCGCCGTCGAGCGGGGCGCCCTCGGCGTCCGCGCCAACGAGCGGGGCCGCGACGAGGTGGGGACGCTCGCGCGCACCTTCAACCGCATGGCCGCCCGCATCGAGTCCCAGGTCGACGCCCTCCGGCGCACCGACCGCCAGCGGAGGGACCTGGTGGCCCACGTCAGCCACGACCTTCGGAGCCCGCTGGCGTCGCTCCGCGGCTACCTGGAAACGCTCACGATGCGGGTCGATGCGCCAGCGGAGGAGCGACAGGAGCACGTGGCGCGCGCGCTCCACGCGTCCGAGCGGCTCTCGGGGCTCGTGTCCGATCTGTTCGACCTCGCCCGCTTCGACGCCGCCGAGGTGCGTCCGCAGCTGGAGGCCGCCTCGCTCGCTGAGCTGGCGGCCGACGCCGTCGCCGACCTCCGCCCTGAGGCCGAGCGTCGCAACGTGACCCTCCGCGTCCGCGCCGAGGAGGGACTGCCGCTGGCGGAGCTCGACTCGGGACTCATCGACCGGGCGGTGTGCAACCTCGTCGAGAACGCGCTGCGCCACACGCCAGCGGGTGAGACCGTCGACGTCGAGGTCGCGCGCGAGGACACCACGACGCTATCGGTGGCCGTGCGCGACAC
>JBCDLV010000146.1:0-8330 GCA_038744895.1 Bacteroidota bacterium
AGCCAAGTTCGAGGCGCCAGCAGTCCAGGTGGCCGAGCCGTGCGGGGCGTGCTGCGGCGATGTCCTGACGGGAACGATCCAGCCCGATGAGTGCGGTCTCTTCTCGGTCACGTGCACGCCTGAGCGGCCCGTCGGTGCCCTAATGGTCTCCAGCGAAGGGGCCTGTGCGGCGCATTACCACTACGCACAACCCATCGACGATCTCCCCATCCTCGCATGAGCAGCGCCAACGGCTCGCCCGAGCGGGCCACCGCCCGGCCACCTGTCCGATTCAAGGACGAGCGGATCGAGACCTCGCACGGGGCCGGTGGCAAGGCGAGCCGTCGGCTGGTCGAGGGTCTCATCACGCCCATCCTCCACAACCCGACGCTGGCCGAGTTGGGCGACGCCGCCGTTCTCGACCTCGGGGACGTTCGTGTCGCGCTCACGGCCGACAGCTTCGTCGTGAGCCCGCTCCGGTTCCCTGGAGGGAGCATCGGGGAGTTGGCCGCGAACGGGACACTCAACGACCTCGCCGTCGGGGGCGCGCGACCGCAGGCGCTCTTGTGCACGCTCGTCATCGAGGCCGGCCTCCAGGGGACCGTTCTCCAGGCCGAGCTCGAAGCACTGGCGGAAGCTGCCCGCCAGTCCGGCGTCGAGATCGTCGGAGGCGACACGAAGGTGGTCGAAAACGGCAAGGCGGATGGCCTCTACATCACCACGGCCGGCCTCGGCGTGGTAGACGACCGGCTGGCGCTGGACGCCTCCAGCGTTTGCCCTGGCGACCATGTGATGCTCTCGGGTCCCATCGGCGACCACGGCATCACAATCCTCCTCGCCAGAGGTGAACTGGACCTGGAGGCCGACCTCCAGAGCGACACGCGCCCCGTCTGGCCGTTCGTGGACGCCCTCGCCGATGCGGCGGGGCAAGGCGTTCGCTGGATGCGCGACCCGACCCGGGGCGGCGTCGCCTCGGCGCTCAACGAGTTGGCGCGCGAGGCAGGCCTCGGCATCGTGTTGGACGAGTCCGCGTTGCCGATTCGAGGGCCTGTCCGTGGGGCGTGCGAGATCCTGGGGCTGGACCCGCTGCATATCGCCAACGAAGGCCAGTTTCTCACCGTCGTCTCGCCGGAGGTCTCCGGCGACGCGCTGGACGCGATCCGGTCTGTGCCCGGTGGCCAGGAGGCCGCCATCGTCGGCGAGGTGGTTCAGAGCCCGGCCCGGCGGGTGCTCACACGGGCGTCCTACGGTGGGACGCGTGTGGTGGACATGCTCATCGGCGATCCGCTTCCACGGATATGCTAACGGGGGCGTGCCGCGCCTCTTTCGGGCCCCGCAGGCCGACCGTGATCTGTCTGCCTCGGCCAGGCGTCGCGAGGCACCCACGACTACGACTGGCACACGACCACCTACGACCGGCATAGGAGGACAAGCGAGGTAAACGGCAGGTATAGGCCCCGCTGGCGGCTGTGAGGACCGGGCCATCGAACATCCCGGACAGCTCATCTTCACCCCGATGGCTCTGGCGGCAGGCCGTTCGATCATGGGAGGCCTCGATCGTCAACCGCCAGCGGGACCGGCCGGGTATTCTCGGGGGCTCGGGCGCACTATGTTGGCAGCATGGAGCCCACCCTCCCGGCAGACTCGCTCACCACCCGCTTGCGGGCGGCGCGCCGGTCGCGCCAGAACGAGAAGATCCTGCAGGAGAAGGACCTCGAACGCAAGACCGAGGAGCGGAAACAGGAGGAGCGCACCTCCGCCGTACCCGGCGAGGCGTTCCTCACGGCCGCCGGTGGCCTCTTCGCCTTCATCGGGAGGTTCTTCGCACGCTTCTGGCGCCGGCCCTTTGAGTTCAAGGAGCTGCTGACGCAGATGGACGAGGTCGGGACCAAGAGCCTGACCCTGACCGGCGTCGTCGGCTTTGCCATCGGGATCGTGCTGGCGATGCAGAGCCGCGGCACGCTGGCGCGGTTCGGGGCCGAGAGTTTCCTGCCGTCGATGCTGGCGCTGAGCGTGATCAAGGAGATCGGCCCGGTGCTCACATCGCTCGTGCTGGCAGGCCGCCTGGGCGCGGGCATGGGCGCCGAGCTCGGGTCGATGAAGGTGACCGAGCAGATCGACGCCCTGGAGGTCGCCGCGCTCAAGCCGTTCCACTACCTCGTGGTCACGCGTGTGCTGGCGTGCGTCATCATGTTCCCTGTGATGACGATGATCACGGACGTGCTGGCGCTCTCGGGCGGCTACCTGGAGGCGTGGCTCTCCGACGGCATGGACTTCCGCATCTACATCGCGACCGCGTTCGACTCGCTCCGCATGGCGGATGTGATCGTCGACACGATGAAAACCTCCATCTTTGGGTTCATCGTAGGCATCGTGACCTGCTACCTCGGCTACACCGTTCGCGGCGGCACGCGCGAGGTCGGCCGGGCAGCCATGAACGCCGTCGTCGTCTCCAGCCTTCTCATCCTGCTCGCCGACGTCGTCGTCGTGCGCGCCTCAATCCTCCTCTTCGGCGACATCTCCGACGCGGCGTAGCCGCGTCAATGGCGAGTGGTTCGGGGCCAGTTCTGTCCCACTGTCCATTCGCCTGTTCCCACTCGCTCCATGTCCCTCTCCCGACGCGCCGACGCTCGACGCCAGCGGACCGGCGGCCCCGCTGGCGCCCCCTCTGCTGGCGGCACGCCTGAGGAGGTCGGCACACCCGTGGACACGTCGCCAGCCGGCGCTCCGGTGCCCGAGGGCGAGAGCCAATGGGTGGGCGAGGACGGGCCCGTCGTGGGCAACTCGCCACCGCCAGCGGAGAACATCGTCGTTGACCTGCGGGAGGTCCACAAGGGGTTCGGGCCGAAGAAAATCCTGAAGGGGATCAACCTGGCCCTGGAGCGCGGCACGAGCGCCGTCGTCCTGGGTGGCTCGGGGACGGGCAAGAGCGTCCTCACGAAGCACGTCGTCGGCCTGCTCCAGCCGGACAAGGGCGAGGTCTGGGTGCTCGGCGAGCGCCTCGACCTGATGACGCCCGAGCAGCGCGACCGCAAGCGGACCCGCCTCGGCTACCTGTTCCAGGGCGGCGCGCTGTTCGACTCGATGACGGTCTACGAGAACATGCGGTTCTTCCTCGACCGGCTCACCACGCTGACGAAAGACGAAAAGGACGACCTGATCGCGGAGTCGCTGGAGGACGTCAACCTCCCGGCCACGCGCGACCAGTACCCGGCCGAGCTCTCCGGCGGCCAGAAGAAGCGCATTGGGCTGGCGCGCACGCTCATCCTGCGGCCCGACATCATCCTCTACGACGAGCCCACGACCGGCCTCGACCCCGTGAGCGTCCGCGTCGTCTCAGAGCTGATCGTCAAGCTGCGCGACACACGCGGCATCTCGTCCATCGCCATCACCCACGACCTGCTGGCGGCCGAGATCATCACCGACCGCGCCCACTTCCTCTACGACGGCCAGATCGTCGAGTCCGGCCCGCTGGCGGAGGTCCGCCGCTCGGAGCACCCCGTCCTGCAGGAGTTCTTCCAGGGGACCGAGGCCTACGGTCATGCCTGACGGCGGTCCCACACGATGGGCTGACCGCGCCAGCGGGGCGCAGGTCGCGCGGAGGCCACCGGTCGGCACCGCGCACCGTCGTACTCTGTCTCCCGCGCCTTTTACCGATCGACCATGACCCGCCAAGCCCGCCTCGGCCTCGTCATCCTCGCCGCCCTGCTGGCGGCTGTGAGCATGCTGTTCGTGGTCGGCGGCGACGTGTTCGCCAGCACGTTCAACCTGCGCGCCGCCTTCAACCAGGTGGCCGGCCTACAGCCCGGCGCCGACGTGTTCTACAACGGCATCCAGGTGGGCCGCGTGGACGCTGTGCAGCTGCCGGCAGCACCCGGCGACCCGATCACCGTCCAGATGGAGATCGACGAGGATGCCCGCGCCCTCATCCGCGAGGACAGCCGAGCGCTCATCCAGACCGACGGGCTCGTGGGCAACGTGATCGTGTCGCTCTCGGACGGCTCGCCGCGGAGGCCCCAGGTGGCCGACAATGGGCAGATCCAAGGCGTCGACCCCTTCGCGCTGAGCGAAGTCTCGGACCGCCTGTTCACGTCCGTCGCCCGGTTCGACTCCGTCACCATCGGGCTCACGCAGGTCCTCGCCGACGTGCGCACGGGCGAGGGCACGCTGGGCCAGTTCCTCTACGACGAGCGGCTCTACGAGAGCACCGTCGCCACCGCCGACGCCTTCCAGGGCACCGTGGTCGAGGCACAGGGCACGCTCCAGAGCCTCACCGCCCGAGCCGACCAGCTCGTGGGCGCCGCCGAGGACGCCTCCGCTGGCGTCAACGAGATCCTGCGGCGCGTCTACACCGGCGAAGGCACCGTGGCGCGGTTCCTCAACGAGGACGAGGTCTACACGACCTTCCTCGCGACAGCCGCTCAGCTCCAGGAGGGCGCCGCTCAGTTGCAAACCGTCTCGACGGACATCCGCGCCATCACCGACCGGCTCAACCAGGCCGCCGGCTGGGGCGCGCTCGGCGCGTTCCGGTTCTCGGAGAACATGGAGGCCCTCAAGCACAACTTCCTGTTCCGGGGCTACTTCGAGGACCGTGGCTACTACGAGATGGCTTCCTTCGAAGTGCGCGAGGCGGCCATCGCAGAGATGGTCGAGGATCTCCAGCAGTGGGAGCGCCGATTGGTGGACCAGGAGCGGGAGATTCAGCGCGTGCGTGCAGCCTTGGAGGCACGCGGCGTCGAGATCCCAGAACTGGCCCCTGGCCAGGCGCCCCCGCCGCCCCCCACCGACACGCCCCCGATGCCGGGTGGCGATCGGTAGCCGACGCGCCCGCGACCCTTCGTCCGCCGCCGCCAGCAGGTGGCCGTCGCCAGCGGAGCGCGCCTGACGCATGGACTATCGCTTCCTCATCGCCCGCCGCTACCTCGCCAGCCGGCGCCGGCTGACGCTGATCTCGACCATCTCGGGCATCTCGGTGGCTGGCGTAGCCGTCGGTGTGGCGGCCCTGGTGGTGGTGCTGAGCGTGCTCAACGGGTTCTACGATGTGGTCCGGGACCTGCTCGTGAGCTACGACCCGCACGTTCGGGTCGAGTCTGTGGAGGGCGGGGGCATCGAGGGCGTCGAGGTGCTGGCCGAGATCGCGCGCGCGGAGCCGGGCGTGACCAGCGCGACGCCGTACGTCGAGGGGAAGGCCCTGCTGGCGTCTGACGGCGCCGCCGGCCAGGTGGTGACGGTCCGGGGGGTGGAGCGTCAGGCGCTCGACGCCGAGGTCGAGCAGTCGATCCGGCAGGGCGAGTTCGACCTCGGGCAGAGCGGCAGCATGCCCGGCATCGTCATGGGCGACGCCCTCGCTGCCCGAACGGGCCTGCGTGCGGGAGAGCCCGGCGTCAGCGTGGATGGCGGGCCGGAGGCCGGAGGCCGCGACGGGAGCCGCGTGTCGCTGCTCTCCGCGGAGGCGCTCCAGCGTGCCATCTCCCTCTACCCGTTCGGGCTCCCTGACCGCCGCGTGTTCGAGGTCAGCGGCACGTTCGCCCTGGAGCCCACTTACGACGAGAGCCACGTGTTCGTGGGGCTGGCGCAGGCGCAGCGGCTGTTTGGCATGTCCGACCGTGTGAGCGGGCTCGACATCCGCCTCGGCGACCTGGACGATGCGGAGGCGACACGAGACCGGCTGGCGGCCCGGCTGGCGGCGGAGTACCCCGGGCGCTTCCGCGTCTCGACCTGGTACGACCTCCAGGGGTCACTCTACAGCGTGATGCAGCTCGAGAAGTGGGCGGCGAGTGCCATCCTGGCCCTCATCATCGTCGTCGCGGCGTTCAACATCGTCGGAGCGCTCACGATGGTCGTGATCGAGAAGCAGCGCGACCTCGGTGCGCTCCAGGCGATGGGCGCCAGCCGCAAGGACGTCCGGCGCATCTTCCTGCTGGAAGGACTGCTCGTGGGCGGCATCGGCGCCAGCATCGGCCTGGCCGTCGGCCTGGCGATCGCGCTCGTCCAGAAGTCATACGGCCTCGTCAAGATGGCCGAAGCCGGATCGTTCGTCATCGACGCCTACCCCGTCGCGATCCGCCCGTTCGATATCGCAGGGATCGTCGTCGTCGCGGTCGGTCTGTGTGCCCTGGCGTCGGTCTACCCGGCAGCCAGGGCGGCGGCCGTGGATCCCGCCCGAGCCGTCCAGGCGGGGGCCTGAGCGCTTCCCGAGGCCGCCAGCGGGCGCGCAGAGATGCACGCCTCGTCCGCCCGGTCTTCGCCCGAGACTCACGCGCAGCGGGCGGTTCCGGCTTGGAGGCCCCGCTGGCGATACCGTAGGTTCTGAGGCTCCGTGTGCTGTTTCGCGCCCGGACCTCCTCTGACTCTCCCTGGCGCTCGGCGCCGCTCTGATCCGATGGCACGCAAAGACCAGCTCACCGGCAAGGGGCCGATGTTCGGCAACCACGTCTCCCACGCCCACAACAAGGTGCGGCGGCGGTTCAACGTGAACCTCCAGAAGAAGCGGTTCTACGTGCCCGAGGAGGATCGCTGGGTCACGCTCCGCGTCTCGGCCCAGACCATCAAGACGATCAACAAGAAGGGGATCTCGGCCGTCCTGCGGGACGCTCGTGCCAAGGGCATGCCCCTCGTCTAACCCGACTCTGCGGCCTCCGGGCCTCCCACTCGCGCCAGCACCGGCGCCCAGACCCCCAGACCGATGGCGAAGGGCAAAGACGTCCGCCACCAGATCACGATCGAGTGCACCGAGGCGCCCGGCACCTCGCGCTACTCGACGATGAAGAACCGCCGCAACACCACGCAGCGGCTCGAACTCAAGAAGTACAACCCGGTCCTGCGGAAGCACACGCTCCACCGCGAGATTAAGTAACGACGCGGCTGGCGCCGCTGGCGTGGGGCCCGGTACGAGGTGCTCGCCCCCGCGCACCTTGCACTCCTGTACCTCGCACCCCTAGAGAACGATGGCGAAGAAAGTCTCCAAGAACCAGCGGACCAACCGCGGTGCCGGCCAGGAAGCCAAGCAGATGGCGAAGATCATCGTGGCTGCGAAGAAGTCGAACGGCCAGTTCGAGTTCCGCTCCAAGATGGTCGAGGCCGACACGGTCCAGGACGAGCTCAAGGCCGCCCAGGCCTCGTAGCCACTCCAGGATCCCGATTCCGAAAGGGCTACCTCGCCGAGGTGGCCCTTTTCTCGTTTCCAGCGTCGGCCTCTACCGCGCCTCGTGCATCCCGAGCCAGTAGGCTACGCGTCCGTCGCTGGGCCACGTGAGCGCTGCGAAGGCATACATCGTCACGCCGAACGCGAGCGCCAGCAGGTCGCCGGTGAGGTAGGCGGCGATCGCCCCGAGGATCGCCGGCGTCTCGGCCGCGGCCAGCGCGGCGATGCCGAAGCCCTGAACGATGCCGCGCGCGTTGGCATTTGACCCAGCATTGAGCAACCGGGTCTCCATCTGTCGGATGAGCCAGAACGCGACCGCGGTCGCCACCATCGAGAGGACGGCGACACCGTAGAACAGGGTGCTCGCGAGGTCCGGCTGCGGTGGCTCCCCGCTGGCGGCCAGGTAGCCGAGCACGCCCATCACGAGCGTGGCGCCGGACGTGACCGCGAGCCAGACCAGGCGGAGGACGCGGGCGAAGGATGCGGTGTCGGTCATGCCACGAAGCTACCAGGCAGCAGCAGCCAGCGCGGCCAGCTGCCAGCGGACGGAGCGCTAGCGGGCGAGGCGCGCGCAGGCCCGCCTGCGTGAGGATTCCCGGAAGCGAGCCCCACACCCAGCCTCTCCACGGCGCCGCCGGCGGGCAGACCACAGCCAGCCCGAGTGGCGACGGCTTGCGAAAATCGGCGGTTTGCCTGCCCGGTGGCCCCGACGCACGGTCCGCTCGGCAGACGAACTGCTTCCTGTGTGCAGTCATCGCTGCGGCCCGTTCACGCCGTCCGCACGTGCGGACGCTATCTTTTGCCCGTCGTGAGGCGCAACGCTTTGAACGCTGGATGCGAACGACGCTCGGGGCGCCAGCAGGCCCTCGGCGGCAGCCCATCCGGTCCTCCGGAGTCGTTTGCCCACCTCGACGGCGGGACGTAGCTCAGCCCGGTAGAGCGCTGCCTTTGGGAGGCAGAAGTCGTCGGTTCGAATCCGGCCGTCCCGACCCTCGCCGCGCGACCGCGACGGCACACGGGCCTGTAGCTCAACTGGATAGAGCATCGACCTTCTAAGTCGAGGGTTCCAGGTTCGAGTCCTGGCAGGCCCGCTGGCGACCGTGGCGCCGGCGACGGTCCCACTGGCGACCGGTCGCGGGTCATCTTCGCAAGCGGTCTACGTGCGCGTCCGACGCCGGGCGTAGATTGGCCGCACGGTGCCGTGGCC
>JBCDLV010000147.1:0-8283 GCA_038744895.1 Bacteroidota bacterium
CGGCGACCGGTTCGGCCTGGGCGGCGACCTCGATCTCCAGGCGACCCTCCGCTACTCGGCGCCGATCGACACGGAGCAGGGCCGGCGCGGCGCACGTGCGAACATGAACGTCGCCCTACGGCAGGCGCTCTTCTCCGACCGCGCCGCGCTCACCCTCCAGGTCCGCGACCCCTTCGACATGACCGACCTCCAGATCGTGCTCGACCAGCCCGAGCTGTTCCAGGAAATCGAGCGTAACTGGGGCGTCCGCCAAGTTGGGCTGACGTTCTCGTACACGATCGGCCAGCAGGACCGCCGCCGCGACCGGCGCGGACAAGGCGGCGGTGGCAGCTTCGAGGGCGACGACTTCTAGGCTGTGTTTGGCAGGTTTCCTCCGGGCTGCGCCCGGTGCTTCGGACCGCCAGCGGCGCCGCGCTGCATCGCCCATACTACGGAATAGTCTGCGGAGCCTGTGCTGAGCGTAGCCGAAGTGCGCTCCCTGCCGGCGTCCCGAGGCCCTCGGGCTCGCCATCGATGGACCCTATCAAACACAGCCCAGGCACGCTCCCGCTGGCGGACGCCTTCCGCCAGCGGGGGACGTGGGGCAGTAGGGGACTCAGAGAGACTGGGCAGGCTTCCAGCCGCCAGCGGGGGTGCCAGCGGGAGCCCACGCCGCTGGCGTCGTGCGTCCGAGGGGCCGTCGCGTTCGAGGTGGAGAGGCTCCCCCCGACGCCAGGCTGCGCGCGCCGAGGCCGACAATGTGTAGGTCAGGCAACATTTAGTTCGCCGCCGCCGCGTCGCCAGCGGTATCATATGCGGGTACAGCAACAGTTGGTGATGTCGCTTCCCCGACTCAACCTGCGCGAGCGCGAAGTCCTCGACGTGGTCCACCGGCTCGGCCGTGCCTCGGCCGAGGCCGTCCGCGAGACGATGCCGGCGCCTCCGACGAACTCGGCCGTCCGTGCTCTCCTCCGCACCCTGGAGCAGAAAGGCCACATCCGCCACGAGAAAGAGGGTCGCCGGTTCATCTACACCCCGACCGTTGCCCCGAAGGCGGCGGGCCGGACGGCGCTTCGCCACGTCGTACAGACGTTCTTCGCTGACACGCCAGAGGACGCCTTCGCGACGCTCCTGAGCGAAACGGGATCGGACCTCTCTGGGGAGCACCTGGACCGGCTCGACGCGATGATCCAAGAGGCGCGAGAGGCCGATAGGCGTGCTCGGCGGGAGGCCGAGTGATGGTTGTCTCCATCGCCTCACTCGCGCTGAAAAGCGTCCTGGTGTTCGCCTTCGGCGCTTTTGCTGCGTTCCTGGTGCGCCGTTCGTCGGCCTCGCGCCGGCACTGCGTCTGGGCGGCCACGTTCGCCGTCGCGCTCGCACTGCCCGCGGTTGGCGCGTTTGGGCCCGCCTGGTCGGTCCCCCTTCTTCCGTCCCCGGTGGCCTCGACGCCCGCTGTCGGCGCGCTCGCGGAGGCACCGGAGCGTCCCGTGGCTGTCGCGGTCGGCACGCCCGCCGCCTCTCGCCTGGAGATTGGAGACTGGCTTCTCGCACTGTGGGCCGCTGGCGCGCTCCTCGTTGGGGTCCGGTGGGTCCGGGGGTATGTGCGCGCCAGCGGGATCATTCGACGGTCGCGTCCTCTGGACACTGCAATGTGGCGTGCGCGAACCCGGGCGGCCGCGCGAGCGGCGGGCCTTTCGGGGCACGTCCAGGTGCGCGTCTCTGATACCCTCTCCGTTCCTGTGGCCTGGGGGTGGACGACCCCGACCGTCGTGCTCCCGCCCAAGGCCGAGGCGTGGGACGCCGACCGAGTCCACGCGGTCCTCCTGCACGAGATGGCGCATCTCCGCCGTCGCGATGCCTGGACGCAGGCGGCGGCGCAGGCTACGCTCGTGCTGCACTGGCCGAACCCGCTGGCGTGGGCCGCCTATGGCCGCTTGCGATTCAGCCGCGAGCAGGCCTGCGACGACGCTGCTCTCCAGAGCGGTACATCTTCGCCGGAGTATGCCGCCCACCTCGTCGCCGCGGCCCGCGAGCTGTGCCCGGCCCGTCCGGCGCCAGCGGTGCTCGCAGCGTTGGTCGCACCGGACGAGCTCGAATCACGCGTTCGAGCGGTGCTCGACGGTCAGCGTCAGCGCAGCCGAACCGGATCGTGGACCGCGCTCGCGACGATGGTCACAGCGGTCGCCATCGGTGCTCCGCTGGCGATGCTCCAGCCTGTCGCGGGCCCTCGCCCTGCGGAGGCCCAGGCGGCCCCGCTGGCGGTTGCTGGCGGGATGATCGACGTGCGGATTCCTGCCGACGTGGTCACGGCTCCGCGTCCGTCCGCGGGGGTGATTGCTCATGTCCGAGGAGGCGCCCCAGGGCACGGCGCGGCTGATCCCGCCCGCACAGTCGCTGTCGCCGATCCTCAGGACGCCCGACGAGACACCATCGACTCGGCAGAGGCGAGGCGAGAGGCCGCGGCCGTTGAGCGGGCTGCCGCGGCTGTCGAGCGAGAGGCTGCGGCTGTCGAGCGTGCCGCAGCAGACGTGGAGCGTGAAGCTGCCGCGGTCGAACGAGACGCCGCTGCCGTCGAACGAGGAGCCGCCGCGGTTGAGCGGGCTGCTGCTGCCGTCGAGCGCGATGCCGCCATAGTCGAACGTGACGCGGCAGCCGTTGAACGAGCAGCGGCCTACGTGGAACGAGACGCTGATGCGGTCGGGCGTGCCAACGCCGCGGTCGAGCGCCAAGCTGCGGCTATCGAGCGTGAGGCCGCAGCCGCGGAACGAACGGCCGCCGCCGTCGAGCGCGAGGCCGCTGCTGCCGAGCGCGAGCTGGCTCGAATCCGCCGAGCCCTGGCACCACAGCCGCCGGCGGCTGTCCGGCGGCCCATCCCTCCCGACAACTAGTCACCGGCACGGGTCCCAGTCCAGTCAGCCCAAGACTGAGCTACGTCATCTTTCAACTGTTGGTATACCAACACTTCAGATTCCACGCCGCCATGCGTTCTCTTCTTGCTGCCCTTGCCCTCATCGCCCTGACGTCGGCGGCTGCGGCCCAGTCCGTCCTTCAGCCAGGGGAGCCGGTCGAGCGCGACTTGGCCTCTGGCGAGGCCCACCCTTACACGCTCGACCTCGACGCCGATCAGTTCGTCCTCGGCGTCGCGGATCAACTCACCGTCGACGTGGTCGTGCGCGTGACCGATCCCGACGGCGAGCGCGTCGGCGTCTACGACGGCCCCGCCAGAGGGCCCGAGCCGTTCTCGTTCACGACCGAGGTCGCGGGCACGTACACCGTCACCGTCACGCCGTACGCGACCTCCGAGGGCCGCTACGTGCTCCGTCTCGACCGCGCCGAGCCGGTCGCGACCACGCCAGCGGGCACCATCGACCAGCTCTTCGCCCAGCTCGACAACGACCGGTCGCCAGGGGCTGCCGTCGGCGTGATCCAGCGCGGTGAGGTCGTCTTTGCGCAGGCCTACGGTATGGCCAGCCTCACCCACGGCGTCCCATTCACGACCGAGACGCCGTCGAACATCGCCTCCACGAGCAAGCAGTTCACCGCCTTCGCCGTCGCGGCGCTCGCCGAGCAAGGCGTGCTCTCCCTAGACGACGACGTTCGCGAGCACATCCCCGAGTTGCCCGACTTCGGCGAGACCGTCACGCTCCGCCACCTCCTGACCCACACGAGCGGCTACCGCGAGTACCTCACCTCGCTCACGATGGCGGGCCTGTTCCACCCCGAGGACCGCATCGACCGCGACGACGTGGTGGGCGTCGTCGTTCGCCAGCCCGAGCTCCAGAACGCACCCGGCGCGGAGTGGAACTACAACAACACTGGGTATGGGCTCCTCGCCCTCGCTGCCGAGCGGGCCTCCGGCGTCCCGTTCCAGGACTGGAGCCGGGCCAACATCTTCGAGCCTCTCGGGATGGACCGGACACGTGTCCGCACCGGTCCAGCGGAGATCGTCCCGGGCCGCGCGGTGGGCCACGACACGGGCGACGACGGCATGTGGCAGGAGGTCCCGGACCTCGGCGGTGCGATGGGCGATGGCTTCGTCTACACGACCGTCCTCGACCTGCTGCGGTGGATGGATACCTACCGCACGGCGGGCGGCAGCGGCGCGCGGCGCGCGATGACCACCGAGTACGTGACGTCCGCTGGCGACTCGACCGGCTACGGACTCGGGCTCTTTCTCCGCGAGCATCGCGGCCTCCGCACCGTCGAGCACGGCGGCTCCGACGCCGGCCACCGGGCTGACTTCGTGTACTACCCCGAGATCGAGTCTGGCATCGTCGTGCTCACCAACTCGTCCCTCGTTCCAGCGCGCGCGCGAGAGATCGCCGACGTGTTCTTCGCCGACGCGTTCCCGCCGGAGCCCACGCCGGAAGCCCCGCTGGCGGCAGAGGTCGACGCGCCGGAGCCCACCCCGGACGCGGAGCCGTTCGACGCCGAGTCCTTCGCCCCAGCCGACTTCGATGCCTACGTCGGGCGCTATGAGTTCGACACGGTCCCCGGCGTGGTCCTGACGTTCAGCCGCGAGGACGACCGCCTCCTGCTCCAGGTCCTGGACCGTACGCCCATAGAGATCGTCCCCGTTGGCACGACGACGTTCGAGGCACCGTCGACGGGTGCCCGAGCCGAATTCTTCCCCGACGATGACGGCACGGTCACGAGGGTCGTGTACACCAGCGCGCGTTCGTATCCCTCCACGCGACTCCCCGACGAAGACCCCATCGTGCCGGAGGCCTACGCCGGTCGCTACGTGAGCGACGAGTTGGGTGCGCTCTACACGATCCGCGTCGAGGACGAGGAGCTGACGCTGACGCACGTCCGCCTGGATAACCCCTCCCCGCTCCGGCACATCACGGGCGACCGGTTCACCGGAGGTGGCCCTCTCGGCGACCTGGAGTTCGAGCGGGGCGAAGACGGGTCTGTGACCGGGTTCGTGGCCGGCGCAGGGCGGACCCGCGACGTCCGCTTCGAGCGGATCGAGTGAGGCAACTGCCAGCGGGCTCGACGTCACAGTGACCCCGCTGGCGGTAGGGCACGGCGCCAGCGGAGCCTCATCCCGCTGGCGCGGCGCTTGGCTTTCAGCTGAGGCCGAGCGCGCCAGCGGGCGATCGAGCGCAGGAGGTGGAGTGGCTGGCTCGGGACGCTGGCCTATACTGACCGGCCGACCTGCTCCAGGCCTGGCGGCGGGGTCCGACCACGGACTCCGGGTGCAGACGCACTCGCGAGCGGTCCCGACACATGGAGCGCCCACCGATCCCACCTCTCATGCGCATCGCCCTCGTCCTCGCTGCCGCCCTCGTCGCCGCCTCGCCTCAGGCTCAGACGCCCCCCGCCGACCCGCTGGCGGAGACCGGCCCCGGCGACCGCTACTTCCCGCCGGCGTTTCTGCAGCGGAGCGCGTCTATCGCTCCGAATGTGATGGCGGCGACGAGCCACCCGCTCGCCACGCAGGTCGCCCTCGACGTGATGCGTCAGGGCGGCAACGCCATCGATGCCGCGATTGCCGCCAACGCGGCCATCGGCGTCCTGGAGCCGACCGGGAATGGGATCGGCGGCGACCTCTTCGCGATCGTCTGGAGCGCCGAGGACGAGAAGCTCTACGGGCTCAACGCCAGCGGTCGCGCACCCCAGGGCGTCACCCTGGACCAGGTCCGCGCGGACCTCGGTGCCGACGCCGAGGAGATCTCGACGCGCCATCCTCACTCCATCACGGTCCCCGGTGCCGTCTCAGGCTGGTTCGCCCTGCACGAGCAGTTCGGGTCCGCACCGATGACGGGCCTCCTGGCCCCGGCCGTCGCCTACGCCCGCGATGGCGCCCCTGTGCCCCAGTACATCGCCGCGCTCTGGTCGCGGTCGCGGTCGCTCGCCGCGCAGCCGGGCTTTGCCGAGACGTTTCTGCCGGACGGCCAGGCGCCACGCGAAGGGCAGATGTTCCGAAACCCCGACCTCGCGCGGACGCTGGAGCGCGTGGCCGCTGGCGGGCGGGCCGCGTTCTACGAAGGCGAGGTCGCGGCCGCGACGGAGGCGTTTTGCGCGCGCGTCGGCTGCTTCCTCACGGCGGAGGACTTCGCGGCACACGAGGCCACCTGGGTGGACCCGGTCGGGGTGACGTACCGGGACTACACGCTCTGGGAGCTCCCGCCGAACGGGCAGGGGATCGCCGCGCTCCAGATGCTACAGCTCCTCCAGCCGTACGACCTGGAGGCGATGGGCCACAACTCCGCCGCGTACCTCCACCACCTCGTCGAGGCGAAGAAGATCGCCTACGAGGACCGCGCACGGTACTACGCCGACCCGGCCTTCTCCGAGATCCCGGTCGGAACCCTCGTCAGCGCGGACTACGCCGACCGCCGCCGCACGCTGCTCGACCCCGAGCGGGCCGGGACCGAGTTCGACCCTGGCGATCCTCGCGCCGGTCGAGGCGGGACGATCTATCTCGCCGTCGGCGACAGCGAGGGCAACATGATCTCCCTCATCCAGAGCAACTACGCTGGGTTCGGGACCGGGTACGTCCCGGACGGGCTCGGCTTCAGCCTCCAGAACCGAGGCGCCGGGTTCTCGCTCGAACCGGGCCACCCCAACGCATACGCGCCCGGCAAGCGCCCCTTCCACACCATCATCCCGGGGTTCATCACCCGCGACGAGCGGCCGTACATGGCCTTCGGCGTGATGGGCGGCGACATGCAGCCGCAGGGGCACGTCCAGGTCTTCCTCAACCACGTCGTGTTCGGGATGGACCCGCAGGCCGCCGGCGACGTAGCCCGGTTCCGCCACCAGGGCTCGACCTCGCCCACGGGCACCCTCCGCCCGATGGCCGACGGCGGCTGCCTCGCGATGGAGTCCGGCGTCGGCGAGGCCGTCCGCGACCAGCTGGCGGCGATGGGCCACCAGGCCTGCACCGGCAGCTGGGTCCACTACGGCGGCTACCAGGCTGTGATGTGGGACGCCGAGGAGGGCGTCTACTGGGGCGCGACGGAGTCCCGCGTGGACGGGCAGGCCGCGGGGTACTAGGCTCTGTCTGGAAACTCCACCATGGCCTGCGAACGGCTCCAGAACCCGCTTCCGGTGTCGCGCTCCATCGCCGTAGCCACGGCTACGGCTGCTTCGCGCTCCTTGGCATCGGTCTCTGGCACTCGCTCTCGGCCCCATTCTGAATTCCCAGACAGAGCCTAGGTCCCGCGGGGGGCCGGTCCCGCTGGCGCGCGGCCGCCGGGGTCCGGCGGACGTGCTCAGTGGCGCCAGCCGACCCCAAACGTGAGGATCCGGTCGTCGACGGAGGCCGCCAGCTGTGTGGTCAGCACGACGCGGTCGAGCACGCCGAGCCACGCGCCGCCGCCGACGCCGAGGTGCCACCGGTCCGACGGGTCCGAGTCGGCCCAGACGCGGCCGGTGTCGGCGAAGCCGAGCACGCCCCACTCGCCGTATCCAGAAAACCGCTGGAGCCGCACGCGGGCCTCCAGGCTGGCATGCGCCGACGACTGCCCCGCGAAGCGGTCGGGGCGGAAGCCGCGCAGGGGGCCGGCGCCGAGCGTCGCCGCGGCCCAGAACGGGACGTCGCCGGCCACGCGCTGGCCGCCGAAGCGCGGCGCGAGCGTGAGCCACGGCGCTGCGGACGGCGTGAGGAAGCTTTGGAAGTCGCCGTGGAACCCGGCGAAGGTGGTCGCCGCGCCGCCCAGGCCGACCAGGACCTCGGCGCCCATCTCGATGTCGAAGCCTCGCTTGGGAATCACCCGGCTGTCCCGACTGTCGACGCGAAGCACGCTCCGCACGCCCGCATGCGCCTGACCCCGAAGCGCGTCCGGGTCTACGCCAGCGGGGGGCGTCACGACGAAGCCGGTCGAGTCCTCGTCGATGTTCGTGTACTGGACGAGCGGCCCGAGCGTCAGCGACGACGCACCGGGAAGGTCGCGCTGCCCGCCCACCATGAGCTCGGCGCGCGTCGCGCCGTTGCGGTAGAAGGTGCTGTTCGGGTCGAGCGCGAGCTCGACGCCGTTTCCGAAGCCGAAGAAGTTGCGGTTCGACTGCGGCGAGCGGAAGGAGGCGCCGACCGCCAGGCCCCACGGCCCCGCGAGGTTGGGGACGTGCGCCCGATAGTCGGCGAGGACGGCGCCGGTCTCGGCCGAGGCGAGGATCTGGACCCGCTGGCGGCTGACGTACGGCTCGTCGAGGAACCCGAACCGCGTCAGGCGCACGCCGCCGCCGAGGAGCACGCCATCGTTGGCATTGCGGGCCGCAAACGCCAGCGGCTCCGTGGTGTCGTCGATCTGTTCTTGCACCACGCGCGAGAGCTCGGGGTGTCGCGCGCTCGAC
>JBCDLV010000148.1:0-8252 GCA_038744895.1 Bacteroidota bacterium
GAGGATCCCGCACGCCTCCGCGAGATCGTGCAAGCCAACTTGGAGTGGCGGAGCGCACGGCACCCTCCGCTCGACACGGAGCCCTCTGCCGGATCCATCTTCAAGAAGATCGACGGCGTCGGCGCTGGCCGCCTCGCAGACTGGTGTGGCCTGAAAGGCACGCGCATCGGAGGCGCGATGGTGACCCAGAGGCATGCCAACATCCTCATCAACGCCGGAGCTTCCACCAGCCGAGCGGCTTCCGCTCGAGACGTCCGCCATCTCATCGCCTACATCCAGGAAACCGTCGAGCGAGAGCAGGGCTACCGCCTGAGCACCGAAATCGGCATGATCGGCGAGTTCGGCGATCTCGGCCATCTTCCGAGCCGAGGCTGGGAGAACCAGGACGGCTTCGTCGAAGGCGTTCCGCCCGGTGGCCATCCCGAAGCGCACCGTAGCGCCGAGCGACGGTAGCCCGACAGGGAGAGGATCAATCACTAGGGCGGTTTCGGAACGCACGAAGGGTATATCTGCCAGTTTATACCCTGTTCTAGGCCGTTAGTGACCCATCGAGGGTAGAAGTGAGATCAGGTCGTGTTCGGCACGACTCCTGTGCTCTGGTCATCGCTGATCACCACACGATGGACTTCTCGACCCCACCCACCGCTGGCGGAGACGCGTTGGGCCCGCCCGGGCCCAATGCGCGCTTCCGGCTGCTGACTACCGTCGTCGCCCAGGACGATGGGTCCATGGCAGACCGCGTTCACAGAGCTCTTCGGCTCACCGCGAACGTCCTGGACTCGGAGACGGCCATGCTCAGCCACACCGCTGGCGGGACATCCACGATCGTCGCAGCTCACAGCTCGGTGGATGCGTTTGTCCCGGGGACCCTGCGCCCGGTTACCGACATGTTCTGCTCGATCACAGTCGAAGCAGAAGACATCATCGACATCCGCGACGCGGCCCGTTCCGAGCATCGTGCGCATCCATGCCACACGAATCTGGGCGTGAGCAGCTATCTCGGCGTTCCGGTTCACGTGGGAGGCGAGGTCTGGGGGACCCTCAGCTTTCTATCGTCGCGCGCCCGTACGGAGCCACGCACGGCGAGTGACCACAGCGTCGTCCGACTGTTGGCGCTCTGGATCGGAGGTCTTCTCGATGTCGAGGAGCACGAGCGCGATGTTCAGATCGCCAGTGATCGCGTCCGAGACGTTCTCGACCAGGCACCGATCATCCTCTTCGAGATTGACAAAGCGGGGACGTTTACCCTCTCGGAGGGAGCGGGCATCGAGGCGCTCGGCCTGAAAGCCGGCGAGGTGGTGGGCTCATCCGTGTTCGACCTCTACGCCGCGTTCCCCGATGTGCTGGACGCCATCCGCACGGTGTTGAGCGGAGAGCCGAAGAGTTGGGAAGCCACGATCGGCGGCGAGACATACGCGACGCGAGCGCGCCCCGTGCGCGGTGCAGATGGCACTGTCGCAGGCCTGACCGGTGTTTCGCTACAGATCACGGAGGAGGCAAACGCGCGACGAGCCCTCGCAGAGAGCAGTGCACGGTACCAGGCCTTGAGCGAGGCCACGTTCGAGGGCATCGCTTTCGTCGACGATGGGAGGATCACCGACGGCAACGACCAGCTGGCGACGCTCTTTGGGTTCAGCGACGTCCGGGAGTTAATCGGCAAGCGGCCGACGGAGGTGATCGCCCCTGAGTATCGCGGACATGTTCTCGAGCACGTTGCGACCCACCGGACGGCCCCATACGAGGTGGAAGGCCTCCGAAAGGACGGGAGCCGATTCTGGATCGAGCTCCAGGAGCGTCCCACGTCCGAGGGCGGTCCGGCTCGTGTCACTGCCGTTCGCGACATCTCGGAACGGAAGAAAAATGAGAACCGGCTCCGCTTCCAGGCCGATGTCTTGGCTCAAGTCTCCGACGCCGTCGTCGCACTCGATGGAGACGGACGTATCTCGTACTGGAACCAGGCCGCTGAGCAGCTCTACGGACACGCTGTCACCGATGTCGTCGGCGAGTCTCTATTCGACGTTGTCTCCTTCGAAACGCCCAGCGCGGAGCCGATCAGCGAGGACGCCGAGGCAATCCTCCGAAGCGACGCCGCCAAAGCCGGTGAACTCGTTTACATCCCACGAGGCGGCGGCCGGCGATTCCTGTCGGTGTCGTCGAGCGAGCTCCACGACGAGGTAGGCAGCGCCAAGGGCCTGCTGGCGGTCTTCCGCGACGTCACAGCAGAGCGCCTCCTGAGTGCTCAACTGAAGCACCAGGCCTCTCACGACGCGCTCACGGACCTCTACAACCGAGACCGTTTCCGCGAGATCGTTCAGGACGCCCTCGACCGAGGAGACACGTTCGGCGTCCTCTTCGTCGATCTCGACCAGTTCAAAGTCGTCAACGACTCCCTCGGGCACGAGGCTGGAGACCAGATCCTACGGGAAGTCTCCCGCCGTCTTCTCGCGACCCTCGGCGGCATCGGCGGAGCCGTCGGAGCGCGGCTGGGCGGCGATGAGTTCGGCATTATGGCGCCTGACGCCGAGCAGGCCGCACACCAACTCCTTCGCTCCCTTCGAGAGCCCTTCCTGCTGGAGTCCCGCCAGCTGTCCATCTCGGCCAGCATCGGGGTCGTCGTCAATGCAGGCGCATACGACCACGTCAAGGGACTGCTGCGGGATGCGGACACGGCCATGTACCAGGCCAAGCGGTCCGGCCGCAAGCAGGTCGCGCTCTTTACGCCGTCCCTGCGAGAGGCGGCTTCGCTCCGGTTCGGACTCGAACACGACCTGCGCTACGCCGCGGCCCATGACCAGATCGAGCCGCACTACCAGCCGATCGTCGATCTCCGAACCGGAGGCGTCGTCGGGTTCGAAGCTCTGGTGCGCTGGAATCATCCAACGCGCGGCGTGCTCTCCCCAGGCCATTTCCTACCACTCGCTGAGGAACTCGGTCTCGTGGTCGATCTCGATCGGTGGGTACTCCGAAAGGCATGCACGGAGATCGCCAGCTGGGGACCCAAGACCATCGACGCGCTGGCCTATCTCAACGTCAACTGCTCAGACGACTCGTTCATCCAGGAGGACCTGATCGATTTCGTGCTGGATGTGGCCGCGGAGACAGGCCTCTCGCATCAACGGCTCGTTCTCGAACTCACCGAACGTGCCCTGATCGAGGCCGATGTGATCCGCCCCCTGCTCGAAAAAGCACGATCCGAGGGGGTGCGTGTCGTCATCGACGACTTCGGATCGGGATACTCGTCCCTAGGGCTTCTGCACTCGCTGCCTGTCGACGGTGTCAAAATCGACCAGACCTTTATCTCGGACTTGGGTGCGCTGCCCACTGCGAGAGCCGTCGTGCGAGCCGTTGTTGGTCTCGCTGGAGATCTCGACATGCGGATCGTCGCAGAAGGCATCGAAACCCCAGATCAGCTGCGAGCTCTTCAAGCCATCGGGGCACACTACGGACAGGGCTACCTGTTCGCTCGTCCTGCTCCGGGGCCTGTCGCACGCCAGATGGTCGTCTCGCCCCCGTGGGCGCAGGACTGGGAATCGTGGACACACATGGACAACCTTGCCTCCGGTGGGCTCTCGCGAGCCCGCGCACGTGGCACGCCAGCATAGTGTCGACGACGGATTTCACGTTCGTCGCCCGTCCCCGCACATCGGAGCGTCCGACGGTGCTACTCGCGGAGGGTGACCGCATCACGGCGCATGTCGTCCGGCACCGGTTGGAGCGGGACGGCGTCGACGTGCACACGGTCGAGGACGGACCCGCGGCACTCCATCTGCTGGGCATCCTGGATTTCGATGCGGCGGTCATCGACGCCGAGTTGGACGGGGCGGACGGGATCGACATTCTCGGCCGCATCCGCGGTGGAGAAGTCGGCCGACCGGAGCTTCCGATTTTGGTGCTGACGTGGCCCGGGAACGACGGGCTCGCGGCGAGAGCCTACGACCTCGACGCCGACTTGGTGATGGCACGTCCGCTCTCGCTGGTGATTCTCAGCTCCAGCGTCCGACGGCTCGCCCGACGGCCGTCCTTGCAGGCGGTCGCGAACACTGGCTCACCTGCCGACTAGTGCCGTGAGTACATCGACGTTCGCACAGGTGTCCCTCCTCCTGCTGGCGCTGCTCACATCACTCACCGTGGGCCTCGCGTTGGTGACCCTCGTTCTCCACGCGCGTCGAGACCGGCGGGAGGCGCTCAAGCAGTCACGGTGGGAGCGCTGGGAGCCCGTGCTTCTCGACATGCTCGTCGGCGACGTGTCTCCTCGGACCCTCGCCGGCGAGGTTCGCAAGGGCGAGCGTGGGGACTACTTCCGTCTTCTGCAGTCGTACGCCTTCCGGTTGGGAGGCGAGAGTCGAGCCCTCTTGTCTGAAGCTGCGGCACCGCATCTGGGCACCATCGGGCGGTGGCTCCGGCACCGGCGCCCGGACCGGCGCGCCATGGCGATCCACCTGTTCGGGTTTCTGGGAGACCGCTCGGACCTAGACCTGATCCGACCTCTCCTAGCCGACGAGTCGCCAGCGGTCGCGATGATCGCTGCTCGCGCCTTGGCACGCTCTAGCGACCCCGCCTACGTGTACCCTGTCGTGAATGTCCTGGACCGATTCGAGTCGTGGGGCGTGCAGGCGGTGGCGTCTCTGCTGACTGTGTTCGGCGTGGGGTGCGCCCCGACCCTTCTCCAAGCCGTCGGCGACGACCGGCGCACGGACCTGGCGCGCTGCGCGTGCATCGAGGCGCTCCGACTCCTGGGCTATCCGCCAGCGGCACATGACGCCGCCTCGTGGCTCGCCGCCGACCCACGACCGCCCCGCGAGGTCTCGGCCGCGCTCCTCCGCCTCCTGCGAGACATCGGAGGGCCTGGACATGCCGATGTGGTGCGCCAGCTGACGGAGAGCGAGGACGATGTCTTGCGCCTCCACGCCATCACAGCGCTCGCAGCCGTCAGCCTGCAGCCGGGGGATGCCGCTCGCATCGAACTGGCGCTCAGCGATCCGTCGCGATGGGTCGCCATCCGGGCGGCACAGGGGCTGATCGACTCGGGGCGGGTTCAGTCCTTGCGCGCGGTCGCGTTCGAGGAGTCTCCCCGGGGATCGGTGGCCCGCCAGGTTCTGGAGGAAGCCGGACTCGACATGGCGCTATGACCGAGGTCCTCCGCACATTCGTCTTCAGCTTCGACTGGCTGGTGCTCGTGTTTCTGATCGCGGTCGTCGTGACGTACGGGACGACGACCCTGCTGGCGATGCCCACGCTGCTGCGATATCGGCGGTGGTCGGGCACGTTCCACCCGGACGAGGAATCCGGGGCGGCGGCGACCCCGCCGATTACGCTCATCGCCCCGATGTACAACGAGGAGGCCGTCTGCGTGGAAGCCGTGCGCGCGTTCCTCAATGTGAGCTACCCGATGAAGGAGATCATCGTGGTGGACGACGGCTCGAAGGATGGAACGCTGGCCCGGCTCACTGAGGCCTTCAGCCTCGTGCCGACGACACGCCCGCAGACGGCGTGGATCGAGACGGCGGAGGTCGAGCAGGCCTATCGCAGCGAGCGACGTCCCGATCTGTGGGTGATCCGCAAGGCCAACGGGGGGCGCTCCGATGCGATCAACGTGGGGTTCAACCACAGCCGATGCCCGCTGGTGTGCGTGCTCGACGGCGACAGCATCCTCGCGCCGGACGGTTTGCACCGGGTCGTCCGGCCATTCCTGGAGGATGCCACAACGGTGGCCGCTGGCGGCACGATCGGGATCGTGAACGACTGCACGGTGCGCTTCGGGCGCGTCTCGGAGGTTCGGATGCCGACGTCGTGGGTGGCACGCTTTCAGGTGCTCGAATACATCCGTGCGTTCGCGGCGTCTAGAGTCGGATGGAATGCAGCCTCTGCCCTGCCCCTCATCTCTGGCGCCTTTGGCCTGTTCCGGCGCCAGGCGGTGGTGATGGTCGGCGGGCTGGACCCTGACACCGTCGGCGAGGACTTCGAGCTGACGATGAAGCTCCACCGGTACCACATCGAACACGACATCCCGTACCGTATCGACTTCGTACCAGACGCGATTTCCTGGACCGAGTGCCCAGACTCTCTGGACGTGCTCGGCCGCCAGCGGGACCGGTGGCAGCGCGGAGGCCTGGAAGTCATCCGGGCGCACCGCAAGGTGCTGCTCAACCCACGCTACGGGCGTGTCGGGATGTTCTCGTTCCCTGCCATGTGGTTCGTCGAACTCATGGCACCGATCGTCGAAGCCATCGGCTACGTTGCGATCGCGCTGGCGATCTGGCTCGGTCTCTTGCAGAGCTGGGGCGCGCTCCTCCTGCTGGCGATGGCGCTCGCGATGGGCATGGCACAGTCGGTCGCCTCGATCGCCCTGGAGCAGTTCGCGTTTCGGCGCTACACGTCGCTCAAGGACGTCTTGCTCCTGCTGCTGCTGGTCCTCCTGGAGAACCTCGGATACCGCCAGCTGACCGTCTGGTGGCGGATCAAGGGCACATGGAAGTTCTTCCGAGGCGACAACTCCTGGGGCGAGATGAAACGAACCGGGTTTACCACGGCCCCATCCTGATGAGCAGACCTCTCCTCTTCCCTCTCCTCAGCGCTCTTCTCTGGACGCAGTCCCCGGCACTCGCGCAGGACGATCCCGCGCGATCAGGATGGGGCGGCGTCGTAGGCGGAAACGTCGAGGCTTTCGAATCCGACCGGTCGGCGTGGCAGCGGTCGTGGCTGATCGTCCAACGCCGGGCCGCCAGCGGGGCTGCGTCCCTGGAAACAGGCCACCAGCGGCGGAACGACGAGACGTCCGTCTACATCGCGACCGACCTGTACCGCTCCGCGGGGCGACTCGGATACGGCAACCTCCGCGTCGAGGCCGCTCCGCAGGCCCAGGCTGTACCCCAGCTGGCGGTCTTGGGTGAAGCCTACATCGCGCTGGGCGACGGCTGGGAGGGCTCGGTCGGCGCGCGCCATCTCCGGTTCGAGGCAGACCAGGTGACCCTGGGCATCGTATCTCTGGGGAAGTACATCGGCAACAGCATCGGACGGGTTCGCGTGGTGGTAGCGCCCGGAGAGGCGACAGCTGTATCCACCGTCGGGACCGTCCGGTACCTGATCGACGGCGTAGGCGGACTCACGGCACCGTACATCCAGGGAACGATCGGCCAGGGTCAGGAGCCCGTGGTCGGGCCGGGCGGCACGCCAGAGGTTCGCAGATCGTGGGTGGCGGCTGTGCGCGGGCAGCGAGCGATTGCCCAGGGCGTAGGGCTCGCGCTCGGGGCCAGCTACACCGCCGACGGCACCCTCACGCGATGGGGCGTTGATGCTGGGCTCGTCGCCAGATTCTAGGGACGTATGAGCAGCCCGCTGGCGCCGCATCGACCCCGTCGGCCAGGCGCGCGCTGGCGCACTCGGAGCGGACTCGTCAGCCGGTGGTGGCGCTGAAGTCCGTCACCGTGTAGCCGATCTCCTCATCGGCCATCCTGGTGTCGTAATCGATCGAAATGCTGATCGGGTAGCCCAGGTCGGGGTGGTACTCGACCATGACCGTCTCGGCCTGTCGGTCGTACGCATCGCGGAGCAAGTCGAACAGGCTGGCGACCGTCGCACCGCGCTCCGCTTCGACGATGGACCCATCGAGGGAGACTTCGGCCAGTTCTCCCGTTCGCACGGTGACCTGGAAGGGCCCCGTGTAATCCGGTACCGGGCAGAAGCAGGTCCGGCGCACGGTCATCGTGTAGTCGTCCATCCCAGTGGACTCCCACTTGGCGATGGCAGCATCCAGCTCGGGCGTCTCCACGTTGCCGGTAACGGGGACCGGCCCCAGTTGGGGATCGGGGGCAGGCGCTGCGCACGCCGCGAACGACGCCAGCAGGCCCATAGCGGTGACAAGGCGGATCATGGGAGTAGGGTCCGGGGGAGATGGCACGATAACGCCAGCGGGGCCGCGTTCGTCCCCGGCCCGCTGGCGCCCGTCAGCCGAGGTCGGCGAGGTTGGCTTCGAGGGCGGCGATCTCGGCCTTGGCGTCCTCCGCCTTCTGGCGCTCCTTGTCGACGACCGCCTCGGGGGCTCGGCTCACGAATTGCTCGTTGGACAGCTTCCGCTCGACGCCACCGAGGAAGCCGCGCTTCGCGTCGATCTCTTTCTGCAACCGCTGGCGCTCCACGTCGAGGTCGATCATGCCCGCCAGCGGCATGTAGACCTCGTGCGCGCCGACGACGATCGCGGCGGACGCCGCAGGCTTGTCGAGGTCGGCACCGATGGACAGGTCGCTGAGTCCAGC
>JBCDLV010000149.1:0-8193 GCA_038744895.1 Bacteroidota bacterium
CTCAACACGTTCCCCACGGACGCCAGCAGGATCGAGGCGAACGTCGCCTCGGGCACCTACGTGATCGGTGCCGTCGTCAACGCCGACGCGGTCGGGTTCCCTGCCCTCGACTACCTCCTCCACGGAGCCAGCGACGCAGAGATCCTCGCCGCCTTCGCTCAGGACAGCCGGAAGGACTACCTCCGCGACAACCTCTCGTTCATTCAGACGGCCGTCTCGCAAACGGCTTCGAACTGGGAGAACGGCTACCAGGAAAACTTCCTGAGCGCCTCCAACGCAGGCACGGACACCGGAAGCTCGCTCGGGATGGTCATCAACGCGATGACCCTGCACTACGAGCGCTTCTTGCGCGACGGCAAGATCGGCATCCCCGCTGGCGTGCGGAGCGCAGGCGTTCCACGTCCGACCCTCGTCGAGTCCGTCTACGGCGGCTACTCCGTCGATCTCGCCGTGGCCAACCTCGAAGCCTTCAAGCGCCTCTTCCTGGGCAACACCCTCGCCGGTGCGGAAGGTGTGGGCCTGGACGACAACCTCGAAGCGCTCGACGCGGCCCCGCTGGCGGAGAGTATCGTGGCCGAGATCGACGAGGCCATCGCTGCCGTTCAGAACCTGACCGACCCGTTGGACCAGCAGATCCAGGCGGACAACCAGCTGGCGATCACAGCCTTCCAGCAGATGCAGGACGTGGTCGCCCTGGTCAAGAGCGACATGACGTCTGTCCTCGGCGTGACCATCACGTTCCGAGACATCGACGGGGACTAGCGTTGACAGAGAGGGGCTCCGGGCCGATCCACGGACGTAGTCGTCCCTCCGGTCCAGCCTACGCCGTCTCGCGTTCCTGGAAGGCTGCCGAACATCGGATCGTGGTCGGCAGCCCAACCAGCCTCTGACCTGATGCGTGACCTGCCGCCAGCGGGGCTCTCCTCGCCGCCGCGCCTAGCCCGCCTGGGCCAGTGGCTCACCTCGCCTGTGTCCATCGCGCCGCTGGCGTCGTTCCGCGTGCTGTTTGGCGGAATGATGGCCCTGAGCGTTCTCCGCTTCACGCTCCTGGGGTGGATCGATCAGCTCTACGTCCAGCCGAGCTTCCACTTCACCTTCTACGGGTTTGGGTGGGTCGCCCCTCTTCCGGAGGCCGGGATGTACGCCGTGTTCGCGGTCATGGGGCTTGCGGCGGTCGGCATCATGCTGGGATGGCAGTACCGCGTGTCGGCGATCGTCTTCTTCCTGACGTTCACGTACGTCGAGCTGATCGACAAGACGAACTACCTCAACCACTACTACTTCGTCAGCATCGTCGCCTTCGTGATGGTGTGGCTCCCGGCGCACCGCTCGTTCTCCATCGACGCGCTTCGCCGGCCGGACCTTGCTGTCGACCAGGTGCCGCGCTGGACGATCGACGCGATCAAGCTTCAGGTCGGGATCGTCTACGTGTTTGCCGGACTGGCAAAGCTGCACCCCGACTGGCTCCTCGAAGCGATGCCACTGCGGCTGTGGCTGCCCGCCCATTCGCACCTGCCGATTGTGGGGCCGCTGCTCACCGAGCCAGCCGTGGCATACCTGTTCAGTTGGGGCGGGATGCTGTTCGACACGCTCATTCCCTTTTTTCTGCTGTGGGGTAGGACGCGCCTGCTGGCGTTCGTCATCGCTGTCGGGTTCCACGCCGCGACGGCCGTGCTCTTTCCCATCGGCGTGTTTCCGTACGTGATGGTGCTCTCGGTGCTCGTGTTCTTCCCCGCCGAGCGGCACGAGCGTGTGCAGCGGTGGGTCCGCACCTTCTTCGGAGGCGAAGGCGAGCGCGGAGGCTCAGCAGGGAGGACGTACCAGTTCCCGCAGTGGGCCACCGGGTTGGTCGCGGCACTGTTCGCGGTTCACTTTGCCATCCAACTCCTGCTGCCCGTCCGGTTCGCCGCCTACCCTGGCAACCTGTTCTGGACGGAGCAGGGCTACCGGTTCTCGTGGCGTGTGATGCTGATGGAGAAAGCCGGCCACACCACCTTCGAGGTTCGGGATCCGTCCTCGGGACGCCAGTGGGAGGTTGCCAACTACGAGCATCTGACGCTGGACCAAGAGCGGATGATGGCGATGCAGCCCGACATGATCCTCCAGTTTGCGCACTACATCGAAGACCACTACCAGGCGCAGGGCATCCCAGACGTCGAGGTCCGTGCGCGCGCCCTCGTCACGCTCAACGCTCGCCCGAGCCAACTGCTCATCGACCCCAGCGTGGACCTGACGGAGATCCGCGACGGACTCGGACACAAGTGGTGGGTGCGTCCCTTCGAGGACGATGGCACCCGATGGGTAGGCCGATGAGACGCCTCCTCTACGCTGTGAGCCTCCTGGCGCTCGCCAGCGGGGCCGATGCACAGACGGTGTCGCTGTCGGGCACGGTCCTGGACGCCAGCGGGGCGACGCTCCCGGGCGCAGCTGTGGAGGTCCGGCTGGTGGCCGACACGACGGTGCTGGCAGGAGCCGCGGTGGCGGATGCCAACGGGGACTACCGGATCGCGGGCCTGGCGCCCGCCGCGTACCGGGTCCGCGCATCGTTTGTGGGATACCAGCCCGCCGTGCAGACCGTCTCGCTGAGAGCCGACACGCGCCTCGACCTCCAGCTGGCGGAGGATGCGGTCGCGCTCGGTGAGGTGGTCGTCCGAGACGAGAGGGACGCATCGCTGGGCATCGAGCGGCTGCGGCCGGTCGACCTCGACGGCGTCGCGATCTACGAGGCAAAGAAGAACGAGGTCGTCGTCGTCGGGGAGCTGACGGCGAACCTGGCGGCCAACGTGAGCCGGCAGGCCTACGCGCGCGTGGCCGGGCTGAACATCTGGGAGAGCGACGGGGCCGGCGTCCAACTCGGGCTGGGCGGGCGCGGGCTGAGCCCGAACCGAAACGCGAACTTCAACACGCGTCAGAATGGGTACGACATCGCCGCTGACGCGCTCGGCTACCCCGAGAGCTACTACACGCCGCCGCTGCAGGCTGTCGAACGCATCGAGGTGGTCCGCGGCGCAGCGTCACTTCAGTACGGCACCCAGTTTGGCGGGTTGGTCAACTTCGTGTTCCGCGATGGGGCCGAGGGCGACCTGCTGGCGGGGCGTGTGAGCCAGACGGTCGGGTCGTATGGCCTCCGGACAACGTTCGCGACGGTGGGAGGCGAAGCCGGCCCAAGCCGCTACACCGGCTTCTACCAGTACAAGACCTCCGACGGCTGGCGACCGAACGCAGGCATCGATCAGCATA
Organism: Bacteroidota bacterium; assembly: GCA_038744895.1. Classification (GTDB taxonomy): domain Bacteria; phylum Bacteroidota; class Rhodothermia; order Rhodothermales; family Rubricoccaceae; genus Rubrivirga. The sequence goes on from JBCDLV010000149.1 coordinate 3,241, forward strand.
CGGGCTATGGGGCCGTGCGCGTGGCGCTGACCGACCGCCTGTCTGTGCGTCCGGAGGCGACGCTGATGACGTACCTCGCCCAGCAGCCCGGTGGCCTCACCGATGCCCAGTTCGCAGACGACCCGCGCCAGTCGAACCGCGAGCGCAACTGGTTCCAGGTCGACTGGACGCTCCTCGCCCTACGAGCGGACTACACCGTCTCCGACCAGACGACGCTCAATTCCCGGTTCTTCGGGCTCGTCGCGGGGCGCGATGCCCTCGGCAATCTGGGGCGGATTGACCGGATCGACTTCGGTGGGCCGCGCGACCTACTGCGCGACACGTACCGCAACTGGGGAAACGAAACCCGCGTGCTGCACCGGTACGCGCTCGGCGGCCAGCCTGCGACCGTCCTCGCGGGCGTGCGCTACTACCAGGGGTCGACGCGCCGGCGACAGGGACTCGGCCCCGCTGGCGCCGAGCCAGACTTCACCTACCTCTCCCCGGACAACCTCGAAGGCTCCGACTTCGACCTCCCGAGCCGGAACGTCGCGGTCTTCGCGGAGCACGTCGTCAACCTCTCGCCGCGGGTGAGCCTCACGCCGGGCATTCGCTTCGAGCACATATGGACCGCCTCGGAGGGCTACTTCCGGACCATCACTCGGGACCTCGCCGGCAACGTGCTCTCGGACATCCGGACCGAGGAGACACTCTCCAGTCCGAGGTCGTTCGTCTTCGCCGGCCTCGGCGCCAGCGTCCGCGGTGACACCTGGGAGCTGTACGCGAACGTCTCTCAGAACTACCGGGCGATCACGTTCAACGACCTGCGCGTCCGCGTCGGAGATCTCGAAGTGGATCCGGATCTGGCCGACGAGCGCGGCTACAACGCCGACCTCGGCATCCGAGGCGCCGTGGGCAGTTTGGCGACCTACGACGTGACCGCGTTCCGCCTCGTCTACGACGACCGCATCGGAACCGTCCTCCGGACCGCGCCCAACCCGGTTTTCGGCGGCCTCGTCGACCGGACCTTCCGCTTCCGGACGAACGTGGCGGATGCCCGCATCTGGGGCATCGAGTCCTTCGCCGAGGTGGACGTGTGGAAGCTGGCTGCCGGCGGCGACGCGCCGACGCGGGTGTCCGTGTTCACCAACGCGGCGTTCCTCTCTGCCGAGTATGCGACCGGCGAACCCGGCGTGGGAGGCAACGAGGTGGAGCTGGTACCGGGTGTCAATGTGAAGGCAGGAATCACGGTCGGCACGGGCCCCGTCGAGGTCGCCGCGCAGATCGGTCACGTAGGCGAGCACTTCTCGGACGCGACGAACGCCATCCGCGTGCCGTCGGCCATCGAGGGGCTCATCCCAGCCTACACCGTCGTCGACCTCTCCACGTCGGTGGAGGTCGGCCGCGTCCGCGTCGAAGCCGGAGCCAACAACCTCCTCGATGCACGCTACTTCACGCGTCGCGCGACCGGGTATCCCGGTCCGGGCATTATCCCGTCGGAGGGGCGGAGCGTGTACCTCACAGCTGGCGTCCGCCTGTAGCCGACGACCCGGGTGTGCCGGGGCTCACGCCATCTCCACCCAGCGGGCCCAGGTGGCCATGTCGGTCCGTGCCGCGTGCTGTTTCCCGGGGCGCACCATGGCGTTCTCTGCGGCGTCAGGAAAGAGGAAGATGGCGCCCAGCAGCAGCTCGCCTTGGGGAACGTCCAAGGCCTCCATTCCGGGCGCGGTCGCTAACCAGCCGCCGCTCGACCAGTACGACGCGATATCGCGCGCCGTGGCCGCGACCAGCATGTTCTGGATCATCGCACTCGCCGCCGCGATGAGCTCCATGTTGCGCAGCGACGGCGCGAACGTGAGGTTCGGTACCGGCGCGGACGCCCCCTCTGGAACCCACGTCACGACGACGAGCGCGTCGGCCGCCGCCAGCATCCCGGGTACCTTCCCCCCGACCCCTGCATCGAGCGCCCGCTGGCGAAGTGCCCGGCACGCATCGGCGTCGAGGGCGTAGCAGCGCCACGGCTCGGGCGGCCCCGCTGGCGCCGGCTTATGGAAGGGCGCGAGACCGGACACGGCGAGGATCTGCTCGACCGACTCGCGCGAGAGCGCGCCAGCGGTCGGAGCCGGCTCGGGGACGATCATCTTGAGCGTGCGGCGCTCTTGGATCGCTCGGTCGACGACGGCGGAGTCTGACGGGCGCATGGAACGGGTGCCGATGGAGTAGAGGGAGCTTACGGTTGGGAGGCATCGCGTCCATCCCGGAGCGCGAGCGCCACAATCGGCATGGAGACGGCGATGAGTGCCAACGCGTAGGGGGCGGCGACCGCGAAGAGCGATTCACCAGCGGCCGCCCAGGACCGAAGCGCCAGAGACTCGAAGCCCAGCGGAGAGAGCAAAAACGCGATCGGCAGCTCCTTGATGGCCGACAGGAACACGAGCGCAACCGATACGCCGAGTCCGCGACGGAGCGTGGGGAGCGTCGCCTCGACGAAGGCACGGAGCGGCCCTCGGCCGAGCGTTCGTGCGGCCTCCTCGGCCTGTGCCGAGGCCTGGTAGAGCGAGGTCCGCACGGGCCCGAGGGCTTCGGCGAGGAAGTGCAGCGCGTAGGCGATCACGAGGAGCCCGAGCGTCTGGTAGGCCCACGGTACGGCGCGAATCGAGACGAAGACGAACGCCAGTGCGAATGCCAGCGGAGGCGTCGCGTAGCCGAGGTACGCCACGCGCTCGGCGGCGGACGAGGCCCGCGACGGCCGTCGCACGCTGAGGACGGCCACCGGGATGGCGAGCGCCGCCGCCAGCAGGGCAGCGGGCAGCGCGGCCGAGACGGAGTCCAGCAGACCCGACGCGAGCTCGCCCCAGAGCCCGTCCTCCAGGCCCCGGCCCATCCAGAACAGCGTGGCCGCGACGGGTACGCCTACCGAGACCCCGGCGACGCTGCCGAGGCCGAGCGCTGCGGGCCACCGCCACCCGCCGAGTGCGACGGCCCGCTGGCGACGGGCCGTGCCCGCCCCGATGCGCGCGAACCGACGGCCACGGAGCAGGCGCGCCTCGCCGATCAGGAGCGCGCCCGTGAGCCCGATCAGCAGGAGAGCGAGCGCCGCCGCGTAGACGCGGTCGTAGGCGGCCGTGTATTGCAGGTAGATCGCGAAGCTGAACGTCTCGAAGCGCATCAACGAGACCACGCCGAAGTCGCCGAGCACGTGGAGCCCGACGAGCAGCCCGCCCGCTAGCAGGGCCGGACGCAGCTGGGGAAGCACGACCGTCTGCGCCCGCCGCCACGGGCTGGCGCCGAGCGTCCGCGCGGCCTCGTCGAGAGACGGGTCGAGCCCGAGGAGCGATGCCCTCAGCCCGAGGAAGAGGTACGGAAACAGCGTCAGCGTCAGCGCCAACCAGGCGCCAGTGAACCCGCCCGGCCGTGGAATCACGAGGCCGGTCACCTCCGCGACCAGCCCGTTCGACCCGGTGGCCGCCAGCAGGGCGTAGGCCATCACGTAGCCGGGCACGGCCAACGGGAGGGCGCCCAGGATGGTGAACAGCCGCCGCGCCGGAACGTCCGTCCGCGCCACGAGCCACGCCAGCGGGAGCGCCAGTGCTACCGTCGAGGTGAGCACGGCGACGGTCAGCCCGACGGTGTTGCCGGCCAGCCGGAGCGTGCGTGCGCGGAAGACGAGGTCGGCGAGCGTGCTGGGATCGGCCGAGAACGCGCGGGCGACGAGGTACCCCAGGGGAACCAGCACGCCGACAGCGACGGCGCCGACGGGAATCCAGAGCGACCGACGCCAGAGGGCCGCGACGCCGCGGCGGACGTGGGCCACCGAGGGGGACGAGCCGGGTCGTACGGGGAGGTCCATGGTGGAATCGTATGCGCACGGCCGGCCCCACACACCAGGACCGGCCGTGACCTCGGGAACAGGGGCAGACGCTACAGCAGGCCCTGGTCGCGGAGGAGGGCGAGCGTTCCGTCGATGTCGCGGAGCTGCTCGAAGTCGATCTCAGGGCCTAGCTGGCGCGCGTCGTCCAGCGGCACGAGGTAGCCCGGCGTGTCGAGACCGACGACCGGGTACTCGTACGTGTCCTCGGCCGCGCTCCGCTGCGACGTCTCCGAGAGGAGGAACGAGAGGAACTGGGCTGCGGCGTTGTCCTTGTCGCTGGTGCCCAGCACGCCAGCGCCCGTCACGAGCGCCAGGTTGCCCACGTCGCCCGGCGCGAACCGGTGCGTGGCCACCGGGTCGGTGTCGGTGCTGTCGGCCTCGGTCACGCGGAGGATGTAGTAGTGGTTGGTGAGCGCGACGTCGATGTCGCCCGCCGCGAGGGCTTCGAGCATCGCCGTGTTCGAAGTGTAGGCCACCGGGTTGAGCGCCTGGACGCCTTCGACCCACTGGCGCGCGGCCTCCTCGCCTTCGGTGATCTGGAGCGCCGTGATGAAGTCCTGGAAGCTGGAGTACTGCGGCGTCCACCCCATCCGTCCGTCGAAGCCCGATTGCTGCGGAATGTCCAGCACCGACGCGGGCAGCGTGGCCGGGTCGATGTCGCCGGGGTCGTAAGCGAGTGTCCGGAAGCGAGCCGTGACCGGCACCCACTGGCCGCCGGAGGGAACGAAGGCCTCCGGCCGCTCCAGGAGGCTGTCGGGGGTGGATTCGAAGAGCCCGGCCTCGACGGCGGCACCGAGCGCGCCAGCGGTGTTGGCCCAGAACACGTCGGCCGGGCTGGCGTCGCCCTCCTCTTGGAGCGCGGCCAGGATCTCGGCGTCGCTGCCGTAGCGCACCTCGATGTCCATGCCGGTCTCCTCGCGGAACCGGTCGACGGCGGCATCGACGAGGGATTGGCTGCGGCCGGTGTAGACCACCAGCGGGCCCTCGGCGTCCGCTGGCGCCTCGGTGGCGTCGGCGGCTGGGTCGGTGGTGTCCGTGGCGTCGTCGGTGGACGCGTCGCCTCCGCACGCCGCCAGCACGAAGGCAGCGGCCGCGAGGAAGAA
>JBCDLV010000150.1:0-8170 GCA_038744895.1 Bacteroidota bacterium
CTCGTGGAAGGCGTCGACCTGCGTCTCGTGGCGCACGAAGAGCGCGATGAGCGTCACGCACGCCATCCCCACGGCGAGGCCGCCGACGTTGAGCAGCGCGAAGCCTCGGTTGTGGCGGAGGCTGCGGAAGGCGTCGCGGAGGGTGGAGTGGATCATGGCGGCGGGGTGGCCTCTGGCGAGATGAGAACCCGTGAAGCGAGCGCCGTGCCACGGCCTGAATCGGCGTGCGCGACCTCAGGAGGGCAGTGCGCTGTGCGGCGGCGCACACCGGACGTGCGGCAGCGCCCAGCGCGGCCTCTGGCGCCAGAGGCCTCTGGCGGGATTATTCGTCGCGGAGCGCGCGGACGGGATCGGCGGAGGCCGCGCGGAGGGCTTGCGTGCTCACCGTCAGCAGCGAGAGCAGTAGCACCCCGCCTCCCGCAAGGAGGAACACGCCGGGGCCGAGGTCGGCGGCGTAGGCGAAGCCTTCTAGCCACCGCCTCATCGCGACCCACGCCAGAGGCGCCGCGATCCCGAAGGCCACCAGAACGAGCAGGACCACATCGCGGGTGAGCATCGCGGTGAGGGTCTGGACCGAGGCGCCGAGCACCTTGCGGATGCCGAGTTCCTTGCGCCGCTGCTCCGCCGCCAGCGCGGTCAGGGCGAAGACGCCGAGGCACGCGATGAAGACCGCCACACCGGCGAAGAAGCCGAGCAGGGTGCTCAGGCGTACCTCGTCCCGGTACTGACGCTCGAAGCCTTCGTCCAGGAACCGGTAGTCGAGGGCGTAGCCGGGGGCGAACTGCTCGAACGTCTCCTGCAGGTGCTCGATGCCGGGGGCGACGCCAGAGGCCGGGAAGCGGACGGCGATGGTTTGCATCCATTCGGGCTTGTAGTGCAGCACGAGGGGCTCGATCAGGTTGCGCAGCCCCGAATAGTGGAAGTCCTCCACGACGCCAATGATGGTGCCCGACTCCTCCCCGTCCCACGCCCGGAACGGATGGCCCACGGGCGCCTCCAAGCCGATCTCGCGCACGGCGGTCTCGTTCAGGATGTACGCGTTGTCGATGTCTGCCTCGGCGTCACGGAAGCCGCGTCCCGCCGTCAACTCCAGCCCCACCGTGTCGATGTAGTCCGCGTCGCCCAGAATCGTGACGAAGTTGTCTTCGGACATTTCGCGCTCCGTCGCGCCCGGCCATGTGTAGGCCCGGCTCATGCCCGTGCTCCCCGGAAGGCCATTGCTCAACGCGGCGCTGAGCACGTCCGGGTCGCTCGCGAGGGCCTCTTCGAAGGCGTCGTACTGCTCGAGAAGCTCTCCGGGGGGAGAGAACGAGACGACCTGCTCCTGGGCGAATCCGAGGTCCTGCGACCGCATGAACCGAAGCTGATCGACGACGGTCAGGGTGGCGACTAAGAGGAACGCCGAGGCCGCGAACTGCGCCACGATCAGGCTCTTCCGCAAGACAGAGGCGCCGCCTCCCCCCGTGGTCAGGTCGCCTTTGAGGACGCGCACCGGATCGAACCGGGTGAGGTAGAGCGCCGGGTAACAGCCTGCGAGCAGTCCCGCCCCGAGCCCGATTCCCAGCAGCACGGCCAAGGTCCCCGGGTGCACGAGATGGAGAGGGACAGAGCCTCCCAGAGCTTCGTTGAAGAGTGGGAGCGCGAGGGTTGTCCCCACGAGGCCCACGAGGATCGCGAACACGCTCAGCAGGACCGACTCGCTGAGAAATTGGCGGATCAACTGGCCTCTGGCGGCACCGAGGCTTTTCCGCACGCCTACCTCACGAGCGCGCGACAGGGCGCGGGCCGTCGCGAGGTTGGTGAAGTTGATGCACGCGATGAGGAGGATCAGCGCACCGACGGCCCCGAACAGCCAGAGCACATTCGGGTCCCGCGTGACCATGTCGTAGTCCGCGACCTCCGTGTTGAGGCGCAGCGACTGGAGCGGGTCCAGCCCTACCGCGAAGTTCTCGCCGAACCGCTCCTTCAGAAACGCGCCGGTCTCCTCGGCGACGGCCTCTGGCGCCTCGCCAGAGGCGAGGAGGACGTAGGTGCGGTAATTCCAGTTGTTGAAGTCCTCCAGGGCGTCGGGTCCCGCGATGTCCAGCATGAGGCGGAACGAGCCCAGCGCGGTGAAGTCGAGGTGGGTGTTGACTGGGGGATCGTCCACGACGCCCGTGACGGTCAGGTCGATCTCGCCGTAGCGGAGCGTCTGACCCATCGGGTCGGCGTCGCCGAAAAGCGTCGCCGCCTGCGTCTCGGTGAGGACGAGGCTGTGCGGCGCGCTGAGCGCCGCCTCCGGGGTCCCTCGCTGGAACGAGAGCGAGAACACATCTACGATCTCGGGGTCGGCCAGAGAGAGCCATCCGATGCGCTGGACCTCCCCGGTCGCGAGGCGCACGTCCGCCGAGCCCCGGTTGGTGTACCGGACGGTTTGCTCAATGGCCTCGTTGCGGTCGTCCAGAAGTGGCCCGAGACCAGCAGGCGTGCGGGCGGTTAGCTCGCCCCCCGATCCCGTATCCGTCGCCAGGCGGTAGATGCGGTCTCCGTTCGCGTGGAAGTCGTCGAACGAGCGCTCGTGCTGAATGAAGAGCACGATCAGGAAGCAGCACGCGAGCCCCAGCCCCAGCCCGCCTACGTTGATGGCGGTGTAGGTGGGTTGGAAGCGAAGGCGTCGGAGAGCGATGAGAAGAGTCGAGCGGAGCATGGAGATGCTTGTCTGACTGGCGACGCCAGCGGCGGAGAGGCTATTCGGAGCGGAGCGCGCGGACGGGGTCGGCGACAGCGGCGCGGACGGCGTGGCCCGCGACGGTCACCACGGCCAGCACGAGGACCACAGCCCCCGCGAGCGCCAGCGGGATCCACCCGACGGAGATCCGGTAGGCGAAGCCGTCGAGCCAGCGCGACATGCCGACGATGACGATGGGTGCCGCCAGCACGAAGCCGAGCGCGACGAGACCGACGACGCCCCGGCTCATCAGCACCACGACCTGCGCCACGGTCGCGCCGAGGACCCGGCGCACGCCGATCTCCTTGGTTCGGGTGGCCGCGGCGTGGGCCGCCAGCCCGAAGAGGCCAAAGCACGCGATGGCGATGGAGAGGCCGGAGAAGAGCCCGAAGAGCCGGCCAAAGCGCTGCTCGGCCTGGTACTGGGCCGCGAAGTCCTCGTCGAGGAACGTGTAGGTGAAGGGCCGTTCGGGGACCGCGTCAGCCCACAGGGTCTCGACCTGCTCGATTGTGCTGGGGAGGCTTGCGGTCCGGACCCGGAGCGTGAACACGTTGGGCGGGATGATGCTGCCGTCGTCCGGGAGCACCGCCAGAGGCTCGACGGCGGCCTGGAGGCCCTCGGTGTGGTGATCCGCCACCACGCCTACGATGGTGCCCTCGATGCCCCAGAACGCGACGCGCTTGTCGAGGGCGGCCTCTGGCGAGGCGTAGCCGACTTCGCGAATCGCAGCCTCGCTAAGCACATACTCGCGCGGCGTCTCGGGCGGGGCGTCCTCCGCCAGTCCGCGCGGGTGCCGACCTGCCAGCAGGGTGAGCCCGTAGACCGTCGCGTATGACGGGTCGGCGAGGACCATGGTGGCGTTGATCTCGTCGCTCTGAGAGCCATCTGGCTGTTCGACGTTGCCACCACCCGAGTACGTGCCGTAGGTGGGGGCAGAGAGGGAGGAGGAGGCCCCGTCCACACCGGGAATGTCCAGCAGGCGGGCCCGAAGCTGAGACAGCTGGGAGACGACGGTCGTGTCGCCCATGAAGGGCAGCACCACGAGCTGAGAGGTCTCGCCGCCGAGGTCGATGCCGAGGTCCTGGTCCTGCATGTGGCGGACCTGTGAGAACACGATCACCGTCGCCGCGATGAGTGCCACGGAGATGCTGAACTGCAGGACCACGAGCCCCTGGCGTAGCGTGCGCCCCCGGTGGCCTGTCGAGAACGTGCCTTTGAGAACGTCGGAGGGCTTGAAGCTGCTCAGGATGAAGGCAGGGTACGCCCCTGCCAGGAGCCCGGTGGCCCCGACGACGGCGATCACGCCGAGCCAGCCCGCGCCCAAGTCGGGCAGCGAGAGGGGCTTGCCGGAGACCTCGCGGAACACGGGCAGCGCCAGCTGGACCAACACGACGGCGATGCCCACCGCGACGATGCTCAGCACGAGGGACTCGGCGAGGAACTGGAGGATCAGGCCGCTTCGCTCGGCCCCGAGCGTCTTGCGGACTCCGATCTCTCGCGCCCGGTCCAGGGACCGCGCCGTCGCCAGGTTGGTGTAGTTGACAGCCGCGATGAGCAGCACGAACAGGGCCACCAGGGCCAGAATGCCGAGCGTGGTGGCGTCTCCGAAGATGCCGATGCCGTCGTCCGCCGACAGGTAGAGATCTGCCAAACGCGTCGCCTCGAGCCTGAGCTCTCGGTCCTCTTCGCGCATCGCGTCTCCGGCGGCAGCCTCGATGAAGGCGGGGAGCTGCGCCTGGAAGCTCTCATGGCTTGTCCCCTCGCGGAGCGCGACGTAGGTCGCAAATGCTGTGGTGAACCAGTTGTCGTAGAACCAGCCGGGGTCTTCTGCGGTCGAGAGGGAGATGAGGCCATCGAACTGGATATGCGACTGTCGAGGCATGTCGGCCATGACGCCTGTCACGGTCAGAGGGCCTTCCTTCCAGTCGAGTGTCTGCCCTTGGGCGGGGGCATCGCCGAAAAGGCGCCGGGCGAGCGTCTCGCTGAGGACGATGCTCCCCGGCTCCGCGAGCGCGCTCCCGGGGTCGCCAGAGAGGAGGGGGAGGGTGAACACATCGAACACGTCCGGATCTGCCAAGAGCAACTCCTCCGCTTCGATGGGGGCGCCCTGGGCGCGCAGCACGGGGTCGGCATTGCCGAATCGGACGGCTGCCTCGACGCTCGGCATGGACGCTACCATGGAGGGGGCGAGGACGCCCGGCGTGCGTCCCGACGGGTCCTCCTCTCCGCCCATGACGGTGGTGATGTCCACGCGGGCCACTCGGTCCAGCCGTTCGTTGAACCGGTCGTAGCCGAGCTCGTCCTGGATGTAGAGCGCGATCAGAATCAGGCATGCCGCGCCGAGCGCCAGCCCGAACACGTTCAAGGCCGCGAAGCCGCGGTTCTGGCGGAGATTCCGGAGGGCGATGAGAAGCGTCGAGCGAAGCATCGGATTGGTCGGCTGGCGCCATTCGCCAGCGGAGGGGGCTACTCGGGGCGGAGCGCGTGGACGGGATCGGCGGTGGCGGCTCGTAGGGCCTGGACGACCACGGTCGCGGTCGAGACGAGGAGCACGAGGATCGAGACCCCGACCACGAGGCCCGGCCCGATGGTGGTGCGGTAGGCGAACTCGGCCAGCCACTGCTCCATGAGCCAGAGGGCCACCGGGACGCCGATGACGATGGAGACGCCCACGAGCACCACGGTGTCGCGGCTGAGGAGCCCGACGACCTGCGCGACCGATGCGCCGAGCACCCGGCGCACGCCGATCTCCCGCTGGCGCTGGACGGCAGCGTGGGCCGCGAGGCCGAAGAGCCCCAGGCAGGCGATGGCGACGGCAAGCATCGCGAAGAGGCCCACCACTTGACCGACCTGTCGCTCCTCGCCGTAGAGATCGACGAAGGCGTCGTCCAGGAAGACGGGCTCGTAGGGAAGCGCCGGTGCAAACTCGGCCCACACGTTCTCGACTCGGGCGAGTGTCTCGCTGGCGTTCTCCGCACGGATGCGAAGCGTGAGCGAGCTCTGAAACAGCGGGAGCGCCGAGATCGCGAGCGGCTCGATGGCGGACTGAAGGCCCATCGTGTGGAAGTCGCGAACGACGCCTACGACAACGCCCTGAAATCCCCAGAACACAGCGGGCTTGCCGAGGACGTCCGTCGCCGATGCGTACCCCGCCTCCCGCAGTGCGGACTCGTTCAAGAGGTACTCGGCGAGCGACGAGTCGGAGGTCGCCATTCGAGGTGTTCGGCCTGCCAGAAGGGTGAGTCCGTGGACGTCCGTGAAGTCCGCGTCGGAGATGAGGAAGCTGACCGACATCGTTAGGTCGCTCCCATCGGGGCGTTCAATCTCCCCGCTGGCGGATGGCTGCCCACCGGCAAGCCGACTGATGGAGGAGGCCACGCCTTCCACGCCGGGGAGGCTCTCCAGCGATGCCTTGAAGGGCTCCAGCTGCTCTGCGACGGTCTCGTCTCCAGCGAAGTCGAGCGTGACGAGTTGCTCGCCCTCGCCCCCTGGTCCAAACCCGAGATCGCGGTCCTGCATGTACGCCAGCTGGTCAAACACCGTCGCCGTCCCCAGAAGGAGCACGACGGTCACGGTGAACTGAAAGATGACGAGACCGCGGCGTAGTGCCGTCCCACGCTGCCCGGATGCGAACCGCCCGCGCATGGCCTCGATGGGTCGGAAGTGGGACAGGACCAAGGCCGGGTACGCTCCTGCGAGGAGACCTGTCAGAACGGCGAGCATGCCGATCACAGGGAGCCCCCATCCGAGCGTGCCGAGCGAGAGGGTCTTGCCCGTTACAGACTCCGCCCACGGAACGAGGGCCTGAACCAGGGCGATGGCCAGCACCAGCGCAATCAAGCTCAGCACGACGGCCTCGGCCAGGAATTGGACCACCAGGCCTGTCCGGTCGGCCCCGAGTGCCTTCCGCACGCCGACCTCGTGGGCCCGCTCCAGGCTCCGTGCCGTGGAGAGGTTGGTGAAGTTGACGCACGCCAGTGCAAGCACGAACAGGCCGATCGCGCCGAGAATCCAAAGCGCTGCTGCATCGTGGCCACCGGGCCGTCCCGACCGGAGACGCGCATCCAGGAGCGGAACGGCGCCCAACTCCACATTGCGCCCGGTCTCGGCCATCACAGTCTCGGCACGCGTTTGAACCATCGCCGGCAACTGGGCCTCGAAACGCTCCACGCTCACGCCGGGCCGGAGCTTGACGTAGGTGTCGAACGCGAACGAAAGCCAGTTGTCGTACATCCAGCTCGGCGGGTCCATCGTCGTGCTGGAAATCAGCGCCGAGAACTGGAGCGTGGATGCCGTTGGCAGGTCCTCCATGACGCCGACGACCGTAAGGGGCCCGTTGGCACTGTCCAGCGTCTCTCCGACGGGGCTCTCGTCCCCAAACAGGCGGTCTGCGAGCGACGCCGTCAGGATGATCTGTCCGGGCTGGCCCAGTTCGAGCGTTCCTTCGGTAGCCCTGAAGCCGCCGAACACGTCGAACAAACTGGCATCGGCGTAGCGGACATCCTCGATACGCTGCGGCTGTCCGTCGAGGCCGTAGATCGCACCGGCGCTGTTCAGCCGGACGACAGCTTCCACGTCAGAGATGTCCTCGGAGATCGACGACGCGAGGACGCCCTGCGTCGAGTTGGCAAGGTCGCGCTCTCCCTCCTCGATGATGTCCGCGGTAACCCAGACGATTCGCTCGGCATCCGGATGGAAGCGGTCGAAGCGTAGCTCGTCGATCACGTACAGACCGATCAGCAGCACACACGTCAGTCCGAGTGCGAGCCCCACAACGTTGAGCGCGGTGAAGCCGAGGTTGCGACGGAGGTTGCGAGCGGCGGCCAGCAGGAAGAGACGCAGCATGAGGGGGGACTCGGCGGAGAGGGGAAGGGGCTGCTTCGGGCGAAAGGAATCTGCGAGACACTCCCGTCGCAGTGGGGCAGTCAGGCAGGGAGGACTGTGCTCGCGGAAGGCCAAGAATCTTGCCACCTCCCGTTTCGTCGTTCTCCCCTCCTCAGGCGGTGCTCGACTGTGCGGGAGCGCACAGCGGATGAGCGTGATCGCACAGCGAGTGGACCTCGTCCTGTCGCGAGCAGACGCCGCCGAGGCCAGGTGTCCGCCACGGAGCCCGTTGGCACGCGCCAGCGGTTCCTGCTGGCGACGGCGGCCGCACCACGCGGTCACGGGCCGTCGAGCCGGGCGGCCACGTATAGCGCCGGCTCAGTCGGAGCGGAGCGCGTGGACGGGGTCGGCCACGGCGGCGCGCACAGCCTGGGTCCCGGCCGTCAGGATGGCCACGAGCAACGCGGCGAGTGCCGCCAGCAGGAACGTCTCCACGCCCAGGTCGATGCGGACCGCGAACTGGCTCAGCCACCGCTCCGAGACGGCGTAGGCGACCGGCACCGCCAGCAGGCAGGCCAGCCCGACCCACGCGACGAACTCGCGCGTCAGCAGGTTGACCACCGAGGCCAGGCTGGCGCC
>JBCDLV010000151.1:0-8152 GCA_038744895.1 Bacteroidota bacterium
AGGCGGCCGGCACCGTGCCGCAGGGGGCGCGTTAGCTTCGGCCCGCCCCGCACACGCCGCCATGCCCACCGTCCTCATCGCCGACGACGAGCCCGCCATCCGGCGCACGCTCCGCGAGATCCTGGAGTTCGAGGGCTACACCGTCCAGGAGGCTGTCGACGGGGAAGAGGCGCTGGATAAAGGCCGCTCGGGCGTGGACCTCGTGCTGCTCGACATCAAGATGCCCAAGCGCGACGGCATGGAGGTGCTCAAGGCGCTCCACGACGCCGAGGTGGGCGTGCCCGTCGTGATGATCTCGGGTCACGGCACCGTCGACACGGCCGTCGAGGCCACGCAGCTCGGCGCCGTCGACTTCCTGGAGAAGCCGCCCGACCTCAACCGGCTCCTGGTCACCGTCCGCGGCGCGCTCGACCGGGGGCAGCTCCAGACCGAGAACGTCCGCCTCAGGCAGGTCGTCCGCGACACGCGCGCCTCCGACCTCACGCCCATCGTGGGGGAGAGCCCGGCCATCTCGCGCATCAAGCAGACCGTCGAGCGCGTGGCGCCGTCCGAGGCCCGCGTCCTCATCACGGGCGAGGCCGGCACAGGCAAGGAACTGGTGGCCCGGCACCTCCACGCCCAGTCGTCCAGAGCCGACGGCCCGCTGGTGGAGGTCAACTGTGCCGCGATCCCGTCGGAGCTGATCGAGTCCGAGCTGTTCGGCCACGAGAAGGGCAGCTTTACCGGCGCCACCAAGCAGCGCATCGGCAAGTTCGAGCAGGCCGACGGCGGGACGCTCTTCCTGGACGAGATCGGCGACATGTCCCTCGACGCCCAGGCCAAGGTGCTCCGCGCGCTCCAGGAGAGCCGCATCACCCGCGTCGGCGGCGACCGCTCCATATCCGTGGACGTCCGCGTGGTGGCGGCCACCAACCGCGACCTCCTCAAGCAGGTCGACGACGGGCGCTTCCGTGAGGACCTCTACCACCGCCTCTCGGTTATCCTGGTCCACGTTCCACCGCTACGTGAGCGCCGTGGGGATATCCCTGGGATTGCACGCTTCGTGTTGCAGCAGGTGATGCGTCGCAACGGCATGTCCGACAAGCGCTTCTCCGACGAGGCCCTCGACAAGCTGCGAGGCTACGACTGGCGCGGCAACGTCCGCGAGCTGCGCAACGTGGTCGAGCGCTTGCTCATCCTCTCCGATGGCGACGAGATCACCGCTGGCGACGTGGAGCTTTACGTCATGCCCGGTGGCCAGGGCGGCGGCGCGGCGGGCCTGATCGACCGCTACGACCAGCTGTTCGAGTTCCGCGACCAGGCCGAGAAGCTGTTCATCGAGCGCAAGCTGGACGAGTACGACTGGAACGTCTCCGCGACGGCCGAGAAGATCGGCATCCAGCGCTCGCACCTCTACAACAAGCTCAAAGACCTCGGCATCGAGCGGCCGGAGTGAGGAATAGGGCAATGGGCAATGGGGAACGGGACATGGCAGAGGGCGACGCGTCCGACCCACTGGCGAGCGCGGACGCCAGCGGGGCGGTGGATTCATCTGACGGGTCGGCTACGGAAGACGCCTCATCTCCCAGTTCCCCAGTTCCCAACTCCCCATCTCCCACCTCCCCCCAACCCATCCTCCAAGCGCGAGGTATCGGCAAGACGTACCCGACCGCCAGCGGGGGGCTGACCGTGCTCGACGGCCTCGACCTGGACGTCTTCGCCGGCGAACTGGTGGCCGTGGTCGGGGAGAGCGGGACGGGCAAGAGCACGCTGCTGCACCTGCTCGGCGCCCTCGACCGGCCCACGGCGGGCACGGTCACGTTCCGTGGCGAGGACGTGTTCGCCAAGGGCGACGAGGACCTGGCGGCCTTCCGCAACCGCGCCATCGGGTTCGTCTTCCAGTTCCACCACCTCCTGCCGGAGTTCACGGCGTTGGAGAACGTGTCGATGCCCGCTCTCATCGCGGGCGGCACCTTCGAATCCTCCGACGGCCGCGCGCGCCAGCTGTTGACGACGATGGGCCTGGGCGACCGCCTCGATCACCGGCCCAGCCAGCTCTCCGGCGGTGAGCAGCAGCGCGTGGCGGTCTCACGGGCTTTGATGAATGAGCCGGGCCTCGTGCTCATGGACGAGCCCACGGGCAACCTGGACGTCAACACGGCTGAGCGGCTCCACGACGAGCTTCTTCGCCTCAGCCGGGACGCGGATCAGGCCTTCGTCGTCGTCACCCACAATCCGACCCTCGCGGCGCTCGCAGATCGCGTCCTGAGGCTCCAGGGCGGGCGTCTCGTGGAAGAACGCGCGGAGGCGCCCGAAACGCCAGCGGGCACGCGTTCGTACCCCGATCATCCGCCCGCCGATGCATGATTGAGACGCTGTCCCCGAACATCACCCTGGACCTCCGGGAGATCTCCCGCGTCGGGTTCGTCCGCGAAGACGTCGACCCGTCGCTCGACCTGTTCGAAGAAATCGAGCGCCTCAAACGGCAGCACAATGCGGTCCTGCTGGCGCACTACTACCAGGAGGGCGACATCCAGGACATCGCCGATTTCATCGGGGACAGCCTTGGTCTGGCGCGTGAGGCGGCCCGGACGAACGCGGACGTGATCGTGTTTGCCGGCGTTCACTTTATGGCGGAGACGGCCAAGATTCTCAACCCGGAGAAGACGGTTCTCTTGCCGGATCTGAATGCGGGCTGCTCCCTCGCCGATAGCTGCCCGCCGGATGAGTTCGCCGCCTTCCGCGCCGAGCATCCCGATCACCTGGTGGTCAGCTACATCAACTGCTCGGCGGCCATCAAGGCGCAGACGGACATCATCTGCACGTCGTCCAACGCCGAGCACATCGTCCGCCAGATCCCTGAGGGCCAGCCGATCATCTTCGCGCCGGACCGCAACCTCGGCCGGTGGCTCATCAAGGAGACCGGGCGCGACATGGTGCTCTGGCAGGGCGCCTGCATCGTGCACGAGATCTTTTCGGCCCAGAAGCTGGCGCGGCTCAAGGGCCGCTACCCGGGAGCGCCCGTGCTGGCGCACCCCGAGTGCGAGGAAGCCGTCCTCCAGCTGGCGGACCACGTCGGCAGCACGTCCTCGATCCGCGCGTTCGCGGCCGAGAGCGAGGCCGACACGCTGATCATCGCGACCGAGTCGGGCATCCTGCACCAGATGCAGAAGGACAACCCCGACAAGACGCTGATCGCGGCTCCGCCGGACAACGGCTGCGCGTGCAACGACTGCCCGCACATGAAGCTGAACACGCTGGAGAAGCTCTACCTCTGCCTCAAGCACCAGGCGCCGGTCGTCGACATGGACGAGGACATCCGGCTGGCGGCGCTCAAGCCCATCGAGCGGATGCTGGAGATGAGCGTCGGCGTCAGCTAGACGGTTCGCGCCGCACACGTCACGCAGGGGCGACTCGGCGGGTCGCCCCGATCTTATCAAGGCCGGGTGTCTGGCGCCAGCGGGCGCTACCGGATCACAGTGAGGGGTCGCTGCAGCACCACGTTCTCCGCCGTCACGCGGACGAGGTACTGCCCCGGGGCGAGGCGCCCGCCGCTGAGGTCCAGACGCACCGAGTCCCCCGCGTTCCCATCGTGCAGCACCGCGACCTCGCGTCCGAGCAGGTCGTACACGGATGCTCGCATCGTGCTCGACCCGCCCACCGACACCGCGATGCGGATGTCGCCAGCGGCGGGGTTGGGGTACACCGCCAGCGTCGGTTCGCTGGGGCCGCCCTCCGCGTTGACCGGAGAGACGATCCGGATCGACAGCGCATAGGCGTCACCGGCCGTCGTTGCCGTGCCGTCGCTCGCGATCACGCGGTGGACCAGCTGGCGCACGTCCCCTGGCACCGGCGCGATGGCCTCGCGCAGGTCACGCGCGGTGATCGAGACCGACGGCGCCTGCGTGTCGATCGCCAGCAGGGGAGAGGCGAACGTCTCCGACGCGGCCAGCTCCCATCGGTAGGCCAGGTCGTCCTCGTCGGCGTCCGTCGCCTTCCAGGCGATGTCGAGCGTCTCTTCAAGGTCGGCGCCCATCGTGATCTCTTCGCCGTCCTCGATGCCGGTCAGCACGGGGCTCGTCGGCGCGTCGTTGACCGACTGCACGGAGACCGAGACGCTCTCGGTGGCCGTCGAGACCCCGTTGGCAACGGTGTAGGTGAAGGCATCGTCCCCGAAGACATTCGGGTCGGGCGCGTAGGTCACCGTCTGCCCGTCCGTCGTGGCGGTGCCGAACGTCGGCGTGCTGACCGCGGTGATGGTGAGCGTCCCCCCGTTCGGGTCGACGTCGTTGTCGAGCACGTCGACCGTGACCGGCGTGTCCTCGTCCGTCTCGACCTCGTCGCGGTCTGTGAGGGGCCCGCTGGCGACGGCGCGGACCGTCACCTGGACCGAGGCCGACGCCGTGCCGCCCTTGCCGTCCGAGATGGTGTACGAGAACGAGTCGGAGCCGGCGAACCCGACGCGCGGCGCGTACCGAACCTGCCCGCTGGCGATGGACGCGGTCCCCTCCGAGGGAGCGGTCACCGATGTGATGGACAGCTGGTCGGCATCCGCGTCGGAGTCGTTCGACAACACGTCGATGAAGACGGCCGTCCCGGCGTCTGTCTCCGCGGTGTCGTCGGACGCCAGCGGGGCCGTGTTGCTGCTGGTGACGGTCAGCGTGATCTGGACGGTCTCCCTCGGGTCGGAGACCGCATCCGAGTCGATGACGAGGTCGGCGGTGTAGACGCCTGGGGCCAGGCCGTCGGCATCGAAGGTCAGGTCGAGGTCGTCATCGGATCCGGCCTGGACGCGGCCGGATCGCGGCGAGACGGAGATCCAGGTGGCCGGCGCCGCGAACGTGGCGGAGAAGGCGCGGTCGTTGCCCGAGGCGGCGGACGCAGAGCCGGGGTTGCCGTTGGTTGTGACGTAGCGCGAGCCTCCAGCGTAGTCAGGATCCGCGATGGGGGCTTCCACACGGCCCGAGGACAGGTCGAGGAACCACGTGTAGGTCGCACCGGCCGTGACAAGCACCGAGCCGCTCGCTGAGGCTGAGACGGAGTAAAACGACGTGCTGGACGGGTTCGTCGCGGAGACCGGGATGTCTGCGAGGCTGCGACCGGAGGTGCCGCTGCCTTCGTACAGTCGCAGCGTTCCGGACCAACTCGTTCCCAGGGTGGCGCTCTCGTACGACAGGAGCGCAGGCGCCAGCTGGATCAACTGCCCGGTGCAGGGCGCCGTGAAGCTCTGCCCGAGCTCGAAGCCTCCGGCCTCGGTCGGGTAGTAGCTGTTGCCCGCGGAGACGTCCAGCGTTTGTCCATCGGTGCAAGCGTTGGACGCGCCGCCACCCGTGCCCGTGACGTCGTCCAAGAGGGCTGTCCAGTTCAAGTCCGAGGCGCCCGATGCGGCCGTGTTCTCGATGGACACACGGGCCTGCTCTGTCCCGCCATCGTCGATGGTCGCCGATACGGACGACCGGCTGACTCGCATGGCCGGCGGTCCGGCCGTGCGCTCGCGGAACGAGGCGACGGCATCCGCCCGCTGGCGGTGGACGCGCGCGTTGTCGGCCGACGTGGCGTCGCCTGTGGGGCCGCTGTCCACCGGAGCCCGCGTGTCGGTGTAGGTGACGTCAGGGCTGGAGAGGTACGGAATGATGTCGCAGAGCTGTCCCGAGCACGCGTTGTTGTACGCCATGATCGTCCCCCACTTGCCGGTGTCGTTGACGTACCCGCGTCCGTAGCTGTAGGCCGTGCTGCCTCCGGTGGCCGGGTCGTGGGCCGATCCGAAGTTGTGGCCGATCTCGTGCGCGATCGTCTCGGCCCCACAGCCACCCGAGTTGACCGAGAAGGCGCCCGAGGCACCTGGATTGACGTATGCGATCCCACAGAACCCGAACGTGTTCGTGGTGGCGATGAGGGCCACCAGGTCGGCTCCGTAGGCGTCGCGGTTGTCGTGGACATCGTCCATGATGCCGTCGGTAGTCGACCGGAGGCTGGACAGGTCGCCGCTCAGATCGCCGCTCGACTCGTAGGGCGTCTCGTACGAGTGGACCAGGTTGAGGGTGATGTCGATATCGGAGTTGGCGTAGACCGCGTTCGTGAACGTGATGAACGACTGCGCCAGGCCGTCGGGGTCGCCGTATGCCGCCGAGATGTTCTCCGTGTATGGAACCAGAATGTCGACGACGGTCGGGTTGGCGACCGAGCGCGCGTCGTGACCAGGGTGAGCTTCGTGGTCGTGCCCGTGCAGCTCTGCACCCATGCCCGCGCCAGCAGTACCAACGCCAGCGGGTGGATCCACGCGCTGCGGCTGTGACGCGATCACCGACTCGTAGTCATCGGCGTGCTGGCGGTACGAGGCGAGCGACTTGCGCGCGATGGCGTGAAGCCCGCCGGTCATCGGACGAATCTCGTAGAGGTAGCCGCCCTGCCGGACGCTGCCGGTCACCATGCCGTCGCGCTCGACGAGGGCGGAGAGGACCATGTCGCGCCGGCCGGTCCAGGCCCGGTGGCCGCTCGCGAGACGCTTCGTGGAGGCGGTTGCTAAATCGAACGTGGCGCCGGGGAAGGCGAGTGAGACGAGGGCGGTCTGCCCACTCAGGACGCCCTCATCGACGCGGACGATCTCGATGGCCTCGACGCCGAGCTCCGAGCTCAGGATGTCGACGACGGCCTGCTGGCGATCGGTGAGCGGCACGCGAAAGGCGTTGGCTCCGCTATCCGGGACGAAGAGAGGCGTTTGAGCAGAGACCACTGTGGCCGTGAACACAACGGCCATACACGTGAGCAGACGCATGTCGAGCGGGTGGGAAGGCTGGCGAACGAAGCAGATGGAGTCGGCACACAGCATCAGCCATGTGGCGTGTCAGGATTAGCCGTAGCCGTTCAAACCGCTCGATCTGCCTGTGCCCGTTCCGACACCGCCTCTCGATTCCTGCTGCCGCGCGGTCAGCCGCCGAAGCGCAGGCCCACGATGGGCTCGAACCTGCGCTCGACCAGGTAGCGACGCGGACCGTCCGCGTACTCGGCGCCGTCGGTCTCTGTCAGCCGGCGGTAGCCGTAGCGACTGCGGACGAACACCATGCCTCGGCGGCCCACCGGCACCCGGACATCGAGAAGGAGAGAGTTGACTGCTCCGAGATCCTGGATCAGGTCGAAGATGCCCCGGAAGTCCTCACGGTGGAGCTCGAAGGCCAGCGCGCCGCCCCCGGGCAGCCGGCCGGCGACGCGAAAGGCGAACGCGCTCGCGGCGTCGTCGCCGATGTGCCTGCGGAAGTGCTGCGACGCCTCCACACGCCCGAACGCCAGCAGGCGAAGGTCCACGATGACATCGACGCCAGCGGAGAGGCTGTCGAGTGGGGTCGCGGCCAGCTCCGGAGTTTCCTCGTCGAAAAAGGTCCGATCGTCTACGATGCGCTCGTCGTCGTTAGAGATGGCGTAGAAGGCGCCCACGTGGCCAGGCTCGAACCGCGACGAGGAGCCAAACGCCGCGACCCGACCGCGGACGCGGAGAACATCGGCCACGTTGGAACTGCTGACGTCGACGCCGCCGCCCAGCGTGCTGCCGTGACTCAGGTAGCGCGCGTACGTCGCGAAGGGCCGCACAGCGACGGGCCCGAGTGCGGTGACCGTCCCCCGGAGCGTTGCCTCGACCCCAGTCAGCGACGAGTCGCCGCGGATGCCGACGCGCCCTAGGTCGTGGACGCCCGCCAACGTGAGCCCGATCGATCGGACCGGACCGATGCGGGCCCCGCTGGCGATCCGCGCCTCGACGCCGACGACCCCGTTGACCCCGAGAACGTCGTCAGAGAAGCCCGCCAGCCGGATCCGCCGTCCCTCGATCGCGCCCTCCACGCCGATCCGGCGTTCGTCCCACGCGGCGGTCGTGCGGTACCCGCGGACGAGGGCGCCACTGCCCAGCGTCACGCGCTCGACAGGCCCGACTCGCAGGTAGCTGCGTGCGCCCGTCGTGCTGTTGATGCGCAGGTACCGCATCTGGCGGGCGAGGTCGTACCACTCGTCGTCTTCGGGACCGTACAGGCCAGAGTCGCCCGAGTGAATCGTGTTTCCGATCCCGAAGCTGACGCGGTCCCGGATGCCGTCGACCTCGACGCGGGCCGCCGCTCGCCACGTGTCGGGCAGGTAGGAGGGGCCTCCGTACACCGCGCCAGCGGTCCGGTCTTCAGGCCGAAGC
>JBCDLV010000152.1:0-8143 GCA_038744895.1 Bacteroidota bacterium
GGCTTCTACGATCCGTTCTTTTACGACCCATTCTTTTACCGTCCGGGCCTCTTTGTCTCATTCAACTTCGGCGTAGGAGGCTTCAGGCGCGGATTCCGGAACGGGTACCACGCGGGGTACTACGGTCCAGGCTTCTACGGCCGTCCGCGTCACCGCCAGTACTACGACGATCGCTTCGATCGGGGCGGGGACGATGGTCGGCGGAGCCGTATCCGCGCGCTCCCCGGCACGAGTTCGTCGCCCATCGCCCAGTCCGCACCCAACCCGTCGCGCCAGCCGGCCCGTCGCGGGCTGGCACCAGCCCGCCTGCCGAGCGTGCCCTCGGCAGGTCTCACGCGCTCGACGCGCGGCGCTGCCCCGACGCGCAGTGCCACGCCGAGGCGGACACGCGCGCCAGAGCGGGACGCCACACGTCCGTCGCGCATCCCGCGTCCCTCGGTAGGAGCCCCGAACCGAACCCCAGGTCGCGCCACGCCAGCCCCGACACGTTCGGCCGCCCCAACGCGCTCCGCGCGTCCGCAGCGGGCAGCGCCGCCGTCCCGGCAGGCCCGTCCAGAGCGCTCGGCACGCCCGCAGCGTCAGGCTCAGCCGCAGCGTCAGGCTCAGCCGCAGCGTCAGGCTCAGCCGGAACGCCGGGCTCAGCCGCAGCGCCAAGCCCGTCCGCAGCGCCAGGCGCCGCGTACAGAGCGCCGCGACCCTCCGCGCCGTGAGTCTCGCCAGGCTCCGGCGCCTCGTCGCTCCGAGCGTCGAGAGCCTCCACGTCGCGAGAGCCGGCCGGCGCCACCGCCGAGGAGAGAGTCGCGTCCTGCTCCGCGCCAGCGGCGCGAGTCCCGCCAGGCACCGCGCTCCCGTCGGGACAACGCCCGCCCCAGCCGCTCTCGCAGCAACTCGCGGGCGAGCCGTCCAAGCCGGTCCAGCAGCCGCAGCGCCGGCCGGTCCAGCAGTCGCTCGTCGAGCCGGTCCTCTGGGCGCTCCTCCCGCTCGCGTCGAGGAGGCAACTAGCGTCCCCGCTAGACGAGCCCTCTTTGCGGCCCTCGCCACCTGCTGGCGGGGGCCGCTGGCGTTCGGGGCCTGGGACAGAGTCCCGTCGGACCCTCAAGACGACACCGACTGCCGGCCGAGAGCAGCCCCTCTAGCCCGCTGGCGCAGCCTGCGGGGCCAGCGCAGACTCCGCGTCAGAGGCGCGGGACGGGGAGCGCCGTCCCACAGGCCACCGGGTGACGAGCTCCCCGATGACGGCCGAGAGCGCCAGCAGGCCGAGGATGATGGCGACGCCCCGGGCGCGCGTCGCGAGGGCGGCCACCTGCATCATCATCAGACTCACGCCCAGCGGGATGGACACGACGAGCGGGACAAACCGGCGGGCCGCATCGAACTTGTCGCTGGCCCGCGAGAAGGGCGGTGCGTCGTGCGTGAGCGCGTAGAACCGGGTCGCCAGCGACGAGGTCGCGTACCAGAACGCCGCGTGCAGTATCGCGTCGACGGCAGGCATGGTCGCCGTCAGCATCACCGCGACGCCGACGTGGACCGGGAACAGAACACGCCACGCGAGTGCCTTCTGCGCGCCGAGTTGAACCACGCGAGGCCGCGCGTCCGGAATGGTGTCGAACACCCATGCCGCATCGGCATGGTCGGATTGCTGGACCGTCTGGACGAGCGTCTGGAGGCAGAACGTCAGGACTACCAGCACGGACAGGTGAAGCTGCGTCTCCGGCGTCTGCAGCGCATCGAGGGTCCCCGCGATCACTCCGATCTCGCCGTAGCCCACTAAGCTTCCCAGCCCCCCGCCGATCCAGCCGAACACGACGAACCCGATCGGAAGCAGCGCTGCCGGCCACAGGCGACCTCTCACGATCCGGTCGTCGGCGAAGGCCGCAGCTGCGAACCCGTATGCGGCCCGGACGGGCCCCTGCCGGACCGTCCACCGCTCCGGCGCTGTCAGGCGGCGTCCGAGCCGCAAGCGGGAGCCGTCGCTGCGTGCACCGTCCGCGAGGCGCCGAAGCAGGCGGAAGTACCGCCTCGGAAACACTCTACCGAACGCGACCCCGAACACCGTGATGGACACCGCCAGCAGGACCAGCCCCGTCGTCAGGCGGCCGGAGAACGCGTCGGCCATCCAGGTGGCCGGCCACCAGGACGCACCCAGCGCCTCGGCCTGCGCTCCGACGAGCTGGAAGCCGATGACCAACGTGCCGATCAAAAGCGTTCGCACGATGCCGATGGTCCAGCGGAACGGGCGCGGCGCCAGCAGGAGCGTCAGGCTCCACAGCACGAGGAGCGATGCGAGAGCCGTCCACGCAATCGCCCCGGCGACGCCGGCACCGACGACGAGGGCCGTGCCCAGCCCTTCCATCAGTCCCAGCCCGAGGCCGATGGGAATGGCGACCCCGATCGCCATCAGGGCCACGTAGACCGCGATGCCGAGGACGCGGGCACCGTAGTGAGCACCCTCCGATGCAGGGAGGGTGGTCAGCCAGGCGTTGTCCCGAGGCCGCCCCATCAGCTCATCGTAAGAGCCGACGACGCCGAACGTGGCGAGCACCATGCCGAAGCTGGCGGCCACGAAGAGGGTCCGCTCCGGCGTCGCGCCGGCCAGGGACAGCGCCAGCACGCCGCCCGAGAAGGCGTACGCGAGGGCCGTCGTCGCCAGGCGCCCCGCGTTGCGCCGCCCGGTCCGCCGGTGGCGGAGGTCGGCCCGGAGCTGGGCGGCGGCAAGCGTGAGGACCGGGCTCATGGCGGGCAGTATCGGCCCCTCGCGCGTCGGGGTTCAGTGCCCCGCTGGCGCCAGCGGGACGGCTGGGCAGCACTCGGGAGGGGGCGCTACGGGGTGGCTGTCTCGGCGGTGGCACCGTCGGCGGCCTCGCGCGCCCTCCGCTGGCGGACCTGCTCGCTCAGCCACTGGCTCCACCGGCGCGCCTTCGCGTTGTGCTCGGCCACGGTCCGGCTGAAGTCGTGCCCCCCCGAGCCGTCGGCCACGAAGTAGAGGTAGTCGTGCTGCTCGTTCTCCAGGACCGCGAGGACCGTGTCGTCGGAGGGGTTGGTGATCGGGCCGGGGGGCAAGCCGTCGATCCGGTACGTGTTGTAGTCGCTGGGGAAGGCGTAGTCGCGGAACAGAAGCCGCCGCATTCGGGGCTCGCCGCCCTCCTCCATGAGCGCGAACTGGACGGTCGGGTCTGCCTGGAGCCGCATCGTGCCCGAGGAGGTCCGCCCGAGGAGCCGGTTGACGTAGACGCCCGCGATCCGGCGACGCTCGTCGGGTTTGCGGGCCTCCCACTCTACGATGGACGCCAGCGTGACCACCTCCGCGGGCGTCATGCCCAGCGCCTCCGCCTGGGCGCGCCGCTCCTCGGTCCAGAAGCGGTCGAAGCGCTCGTGGATGCGCCGCAGCGCCGTCGCCGGGTCATCTGTCCAGTACATGTCGAAGGTCTCGGCCAGCATCTGCCCGTGGAGGTTGGCCGTGTCGGACCCCAGGGAGTCGGCGAAGGCAGGATCTCGGAGGAGCCGGGCGACCTCCGTCGAGTCGGTGCCGAGCTGATTTTGGAGCACCCGTCCGAGTCGCTCCGGACGCGTGCCCGGCGGGATCGTGATGCGGATCGGGTCGCGGAGCCCCTTTCGAATCTTGTCGAGCACGGCCCAGTTGCCCATGCCGGGCTCGATGACATAGTGGCCTTCCTTGACCTGGTCCGCCCAGCCGGTGAGCTGCCCAAACGTTTCCATGCGTGCCCGAGACTGGAGCGCGCCAGCGGCCTCCAGGGAGTCGAGCATCTCGTCGAACTCGCCCTCCGGCAGGCGGATGCTGTAGGCCTCGTCTCCGCCGACGTTGGGGAGGAACGCGAGCCACGCGATGACGCCTGCCCCGAGAAGGCCGAGGACGAACAGGACAGCGAGGAGCTTCTTCATTGGGAGAACGAGTCGGGAGAGGGGCGAGCTACCCTAGCCCCGCTTCTCAGGATGACACGAGTCAAGGAGCCGATAGCACGAGGAGCCTACGTCCGCGCGCCGTCACCGCTCGGCTGGCGGTCGCCGCCAGCCGGGGATGGCTGGTCGCGGCTGTCGACGGAGCACACGGTGTGGATCCCGCCGCGAACGGTGTAGTCGGTGGTCACCACCAGGCGGTGCGGGTCGTCGAGGTGCCGCAGGAGATCCTCGAACAGGAGCGCGGTGATGTCCTCCTGCGACGCGCCGATGTGGCGCCAGCTCATCAGGTAGTACTTCAGGCTCTTGAGCTCCAGCAGCCACGAGCCGGGGACGTACTCCACGCGAACGGTGCCGGAGTCTGGGAGGCCCGAGAACGGGCACAGCGCCGTGAACTCGCCAGGCTCCGTCTCGTAGGTCACCTGCTGGCGCGTCGCGTGCTCGTAGGGCATGCGGTGGATCTCCTGCTGGCGCGCGTCAGGCGGGAGGAACAGCGCGACACGGCCCTCCGGCTCGATGCCGTAGCGGGCCATGTGCTCCAGTGACGCTCGGGTGTGGTCGAGGGCGCGCTGGTGAAACGCGTCGAGGCGGTCGGCTGCCGTCGAGGTTGCCATGGGCACGTGGAAAAGGCGGGAGAGGATAGCAACGCCCCCGCTCGGCCTTCCGTCCGCCGTCGCGCGGTCTTGGCGAATCCTATGAACAGCAAGCGGTTCCGTGCGATCTTGGGCATTCGCTTTGCGCCTCCTATGCCCGACGACGCCCGCTCTGCCATCGTTCTGTTCTCCGGTGGCCAGGACTCGACGACGTGCCTGTTCTGGGCGCTCTCCCCCGCCTACGGCGCCTTCGATCGCGTCGAGGCGGTCTCCGTCCAGTACGGCCAGCGCCACGCCGTGGAGCTCCAGCAGGCTGCGCTGATCGCCGAGGCAGCCGGCGTGCCCCACACGGTCCTGGACGCGCGCGGCCTGCTCGGCGGCTCGGCCCTGCTGGCGGACGAGGGCGGCGACACGGGCGCCGAGCATCCCCTCAAGCCAGACCTGCCCGCGTCGTTCGTGCCGGGCCGCAACGCCCTCTTCCTGACGGCCGCCGCCGCGCTGGGCTTCCGCAAAGGCGTCAAGGACCTGGTGGCCGGGATGTGCGAGAATGACTACTCCGGCTATCCGGACTGCCGCCCCGACTTCGCAGAGTCACAGGAAAAGACGCTCAGCCTCGCGTTCGGCGAGCCCGTCCACGTGTGGACGCCGCTCATGCACCTGTCGAAGTCGGAGACCTGGAAGCTGGCGGCGGACCTCGGGACCGTGCGCGGCCTCAATGTGCTCGACACGGTCCGCGAGATGAGCCACACCGACTACTACGGAGACCGCTCCGAGCGCCACGAGTGGGGCTACGGCAAGCTCAACAACTCCGCCACAGTGCTCCGTGCGCAGGGCTACGCGGAGGCCGTTGCCAACGGGTGGATCCCGGACGCCGAGGCGAAGAGCTAGACGCCGTCGCGCCTCTACTCGCTGGCGCGCTCCGCCAGTCGCCCGAGGTGGCGCCCGAACTGCGCCATCACGAACAGGTGCGCGACGGCCTGCGTGAGCCGGTAGAGGGCCCACGGCAGCTTCGGCGCGAAGTCGTGGATGGCCGCCAGCAGGGACTCGCCGTCGAGCACTTCGCGGAACTCCAGCCGCGCGCGGCCACCGGTGTCGAGCTGCGCCAGGATGCCGCCGGTCACGTAGAACAGGGCGCGGTCCGGCGTGCTCCGGTCGGGGGAGTACGTCAGCTCCAGGACGGGCCTGGGCAACGGGCGGACGTGGAAGCGGGCCACCTGGCGGTCCCCGGCATCGTCGACGCGAACGCGGATGAGCGGACCAGCGAAGCCATTGAGCCACCGCATGTACTCGTCCCCGGCCCACTCGGCGGAGCGGCCTCGCGGCAGGTCGAAGCGCTGGACCGACCGTACGAGCCGTGCGGCGCGGATGGTTTGGTCGTCGGCGGTTCGGTGGGACTGCCGAGGGTCCGGGCCGGCGGAGTGGTCCTCGCCGATAGCGTCGCGCAGGGCATCCTCGAAGGGTGTGGCGCCCGTCGTGATGAGTTGCTGGACGGGGTTGTCCTGGACCACCATGTCGTGCCGGAGGCTCGCGACCAAGGGTCCGACGAGTGCGCGGGGACTTCCCGTGACGAGACTGACCCACAGCGTCGAGAGCTTCGGCGTGATCACCGGCAGGCCCGACGCTGGACGGTCGACGCCCAGGACCTCTGCGGTGCGCTCCAGCATCTCGCGGTAGGTCATGACCTCCGGTCCGGCAACGTCGAACGGACCGTCGAAACGGTCCGGTGCTCCGAGCACGAGGCGGACAGCCCGGACGACATCCGTGAGGGCCACCGGCTGCGTATCGGACTGCGTCCAGGCGGGCAGCAGCATCGCCGGGAGGCGACGAACGAGGTTGACCAGGATCCGCAGCGACGACCCGCCCCGGCCGACGACGAGGCCCGTCCGAAGCGTGGTCACGGGGACGCCGTGTGCGGCCAGCGTCCGCTCGACCTCCCAGCGGCTCTCGAGATGGATCGACAGGTTGTCCTTGTCGTCGGGAAGGAGCCCCGAGAGGTAGACGATCTGCCGGACGCCGTTGCGCTTGGCCGCGCGCGCGAAGTTGTCGGCGAGGATGAGGTCGAGGTCGGCGAAGGTCCCCTGCGTCAGCCGCGACGACGGCAGCATCGAGTGGACGAGGTAGATCGCCAGGTCTGCGCCTTCGAGCCCGTTCTCGACCTCGCGAAGCGAGAAGAGGTCGCAGTGGCGCCAGCGGGTGGCGTCGCCCTGGTCGGTGCGCGCGGCGCGGGCGGGGCTGCGCGTGAGCCCCACGAGGTCATACTCCTCGGCGAGTGCCTGCCGGAGCGCCGTCCCCACGAACCCAGAGGCGCCCGCGATGGCCACCACGGGCCTGGTGGCCTTGACCTCAGCATCGTCGGGAGGCTCCGCCTCTGGAGCCGGCGTCAGCGCCGTGGCGCCGGCCTCGGGGGCCGGCCGTTCCGTCTGGATCACAGAAGGAGCCACGGGGACGCGGAGGTGGCGAGGCTTTAGCGGCGAAGGCCGATGGCGAGGCCCGCCAGGAACGCGAGCCCGACGCCCGTCCAGACGGCTCCGCTTGGCGGGGTCACCTCGATGGCGTCGAGCCCGACCGCCGCGGCGATCCGCCCCGCTTGCGCCGAGGGCCCCGCTGCGATCACGCTCTGGCCGCCGACCGTCACCTCGACATCGACCCCGAACACGTCGAGCGTGTCGGTGACGGTGCGCAGCAGGTTTCGGCCGGGTCGGTTGGCCTGGAACAGCCGCCACGCCGTTCGCGACGAGTCGACGGCGATCGTGACCTTCTCGCCGTCGCCTCGGATGGCGATGGGATGGCCGTTGACCGTGAGGTCCAGGTCGGCGTCGACGAGGAGCTGGCGGCGCCCGCCAGCGGGGACGGAGGTGGACGGCATCAGCCCTTGGCGGATCCGCCGTGCTCAGGGTCGCGCGTGCGAACGCGGATGGTGCCGTTCATGTGCCACTTCGCGTGGGTCGCGTGGTCACCGGTCCCCGAGGGCACCATGACATCGAAGTCGTCGAATTCGTACTCGATCTCGGCATTGCGGCCGGTGAGCTTGTCGTAGAGCCCGATGGCGAGCTCGGGCCATGTCTGGGTCTGCTGGTCTGCGGAAGGCTTGTCGGCCATGATTGGGGGATGGGAATGGGTGCTGCGTTAAGCCGCGACATCTCCGCTAGGTCCACCGTGTCGAAGAATCAGGGCGTTCCTCAGCAGCTGGATGCACCTCGGCGGCCGACGCGCGTTCTTGCCTCCGTCATGACCGTCCTCGATCACGCCGAACGCGAATCCGGCCTCGCCGATCGCCTCCAGCACTCGCCCGCTGGCGCCCGCCGCTATGCCGTCAAGGCGCTGTGGCGGACCGTCCAGGGCGAGGGCGTGTGGGCCGGCCGCGCCGCCGTGTTCATCCGGCTGGCGGGGTGCAACCTCTGGAGCGGTCGTGAGGCCGACCGCCAGCGGGACGCCGCGCGGCACGGCAACGCCTGCGCGACGTGGTGCGACACGGACTTCGTGCCCGCTGGCGCCGTCAAGCTGTCCGCCGAGGCGGTAACGGCCCAGGCCGTGGATGTGGCCGGCCCGGTCCGGTTCTGCGTGCTCACCGGCGGCGAGCCGCTGCTCCAGGCCGACGCCGCGCTCGTGTCGGCCCTTCGCGCCGCAGGGTTCAC
>JBCDLV010000153.1:0-8126 GCA_038744895.1 Bacteroidota bacterium
CGCGAGCGATCCGGCTCCTCAGGTAGTGGTGCAGGTTCTGGTAGTCGACGAGGACGGCGGCCTGGCGAGTGCCCTCGGGGGCCGCGCCGGCGGCCTCGGGCAAGATCTCAGTCATGTCTGGTAGGGTACAGTGGGTGCCCCGGCGTTCTAGAGGCGTGCGGAAGCTACACGCCCGAGCGTAATCCTGTGCGTCCTCCGCACCGCCCCCACAGGCTCCGCTGGCGCTCCCCGGTCGCCAGCGGAGCGTTCGGCGCTACCGAGCGACCGTCAGGCGCACCGTCGCAGCACCGCCCGCCAGCTCCGCGCGAGCGACGTAGACGCCCGGAGACAGCGCGGCCACATCGAGAGGGAGGCTGTGCTCGCCCGCCGCCAGCGGGCCGTCCCACACGACGGCGGCCTCGCGGCCCAGGAGGTCGTACACGGCGATCCGGGCCGGGGTGGCTTCGGCCGTGGAAAGGAGGAGGCGCGTCTGACCGGTCGAAGGGTTCGGCAGGGCTGCGAACGAGAGCACGCGCGGATCGCCCTCGGCCGAGGTGTTGTTGATGACCGTGACCGTCACGGTCCCGGTGGCCTCGTCCCGACCGTCCGATACGGTGTAGTCGAAGGAGTCGCCGCCTGTGAAGGACGCATCGGAGGTGTAGGCGATGGCGCCGCCCTGGATCGTGGCCGTCCCGTTGGCAGGGTCTGTGACGGCCGTGACCGTGAGGTCGTCGCCGTCGGGGTCAGATGCGGAGGCCAGCACGTCCACGGTGATTTCGGTTCCCGTGATGGCGGTCTCGGTCAGCGTGGCTGGGACGGAAGGGGCCTGGTTGACCGGGGCGGTGATCTGGTAGTTGGCCTCGGCTGTGGCACCGTTGCCGCGGAAAATCGCTGTGGCCCGGGCTCCGTCGAGTGTGATCCACGTGGTCCGGTCCTGGCTGACCGTCGTGACGATAGTGAGGATGGTGATGCGGATCGTCGCGTCGGTATCGACCATGAGGGCGTCGAACGAGCCGTCGGGCGTGATCAGGGTCCCGTAGCCGACGACGGTCGAGGTCGCTTCGACGGTCGCGTTGATGTTCGACGGGAACTCCTCTGACTCGACGTTCGAGGTGCCAAACGTCGGCGCTGCGCCGAATGTCAGCGGGAAGTCGAACTGCTGAAGTCCGTCCGGGTTGAAACGGAGGAAGCTGTCCTCTCCGGCCGAGTTGCGGTCGACGCCTCCCAGAGAGAAGAGAGAGTTTCCTTCGTTCCGGAAGAACAGGTACGACCCCTCCTGACCGCCCACCGACCCCTGGGCGTACGTAGCCGTCGGAAACTCCGATGCTCCCGGCAAGCCGGACACCGTCGCGGCGTCGTACGCCTCTGTCTCCGTCGTGTCGCGGTCCGTGTAGGTCAGGACGGTGAAGTCCCACGTCTGCTCGGCACCGGTCTGTAGCGTCAGCGCCTCGATGGCCTGGAGGTCGGCCGGACTGAGGTTCTCGTCGCTCTCGGTGCTGACCGAGATTGTCTCTTGTGGAACGCCGATCTCTCCGTAGAAATCATCGATGGTGACGGAGATCTGTGCGCTCGCGGGGACCGCTAGCAGGGCGGCCACGAGTGTGGCGGGTGCGAAACAACGGGACATGGCAGTGGCGGGGGAGTATCGCCGCCTATGGTAGGCATGGAAGCCGCGACCGCCATGGGCCTCTGGTGCCATCCCGCTCGTCTTCCACCTTTGAGGAGGACGAACGCCCGATCCGGTACACCGATCTGGCACACCGGTGACCCGTCAATGCCCCATGCCGTCAGCGTGTGACGGTGACGCGGACGGTCGAGATGGTGCCGCTGACCTGTGCGCGAGCGACGTAGACGCCAGGGGCCAACGCGGCGGTGTCCAACTCAAACGTCCGCTCGCCCGCCGCCAGCGGGCCATCCCACACGACGGCGGCCTCGCGTCCGAGAAGGTCGTACACGGCGATTCGCGCAGGACCTCCCTGAGCCGATGCGACCCGCACCTGCAGGCGCCCGGACGCCGGGTTGGGAACGGCTGCGAGCGTCAGCACCGACGGGTCCTCGCCAGCGGAGGTGGTGTTGACCACCGTGACCGAGACCGTTCCGGTTGCGCTCGCGGCGCCGTCGGTGACGGTGACGTCGAAGGAGTCCTCGCCGACGAAGCCCGCGTCGGGCGTGTAGCGGACGATGTCCGCCCGTCGCCGGCCGGTGCCATCGTCCCCGATTTCCGCGGTCCCGTTGGCAGGGTCCGTGACAGATTCGATCGAGAGGGCATCACCGTCCGGGTCGGACGCGGACGCGAGCACGTCGATGGTGGTGGTCTGGCCCGCTGGCGCGCGGGCGGTCTGCGTCGCCGGGATCGTCGGCGCGGAGTTCGTGGCGCTCGGGTCCGCCCGGTAAGTGGCTACGTAGGCGCGCTCACCTTGTGGTGTCGAGAAGTTGGTCGCGGTGGCGCCGATGTTCGGGTTCCGCGTGGCCCAGCCATAGGCGTTTGTGGTGGTGGACTGTCCCGCGACGCTCACCGTTATGCGGAACTCGATCATGAGAGCCTCCGCCGAGCCAGAAGGGGTTACGAGCGTCCCCGCTCCGACGACTTCGCTCCGGTAGTCGGTGGTCGTCGTGATAATGCCAGCGGGCCCCGCGTCGATCTGGGAGACCGTCTGGTCCGTCGTGACGTCCCCGAAGCTCAGGGGGAAGGTGACCTGCTGAAGGCCTCCGGGTTCGAAGAGGGCGATTTCGTCGGTCCCGCTCGGCGAGGTCGCCGCGGGCTTGAACGCCCCGAGCGAGACGTACTGGCCGTTGTCGACCCGAGCATAGGTGTAGCCGTCGCCATCGTCGTCGGGTCGTCCCTCGTCGTTGAACAGCGCGTAGTTGGCGCCGGAGAAGTTGGCGGCTCCGGGCTGGCCGCTCACATCGCCGTCGCGGTAAATCGTCGTCCGGGTGTCGAACCGGTTCGGGTACGTGATGGTCGTGAAGTCCCACGTCTGTCCCTGTCCACGGAGGTCGATCAGGGCGTCGATCCGGGCCCGGTCGTCCGCGGGGACCTCAGCCGCTGTCGAGAACGAGAGCCCCAGGACGGTCTCGCCGGACTCCCCGTAGTCGTATAGGTCGTCCAAATCAAAGGTGATCTGTGCGCCAGCGGGTGACGCCAGCAGGACGGTGAGCAGGAGTGCCGCGAGGGCGACCGAGAAGCAACGGGGCATCAGGAGAGCGGAGGAGCGGAGATAGCATCCTAGGTCGCGCGGCCCGCTGGCGCCTCCCCGGCGGAGGGGAGAGGCGGTGTCTGATTTCGAGAGGGGCGGTGCTGAGCGCGATGCCAGCCAGGAGCCCGCTGGCGGCCGAGTGCGCCCGCTGGCAGACCGTGCCGTGGTGCAGGATCCGGCGATCGTCTGCGTCGCTGGAGCCGCGTGAGACGAGGAGAAGAGGTGGGGGTGAGAAGAGGGGCGGAGGCCCGTGCCGCCTACCGCGTTGTCTCCTCTACACCTCCTCTCGCCAGCCGAGCGTCCTCTCGTCAGCCGAACTGCCAGAGGCTGCGCTAGAAGCCCTCCGCGTCCTCGGGGTGCTGCGGTCGGACGAGTGCCAGGATGGCCCCGTGCGGCACGATCAGGTACGTCTCGCCGCCGTACTCGACCTCCACGGCCTCCTTCCTGAGGAACAGCGCGAAATCGCCGACCTGGGCCTGGAGCGGCAGATACCGCACAGGCGAGGCCTCACCTGCCCATGGCTCGGCGGCCGAGTAGTCGGGGTTCGGGGCCACCAGGCCCGGGCCTACGCGTGCGATCCGTCCGCCCTGGACCTTTTCCTTGGACTTGACGCCAGCGGGCAGATAGAGACCGCCCGACGTTCGGTCGGCGTCGTCGCCGGGCCGGACGAGGACCCGGTCGCCGACGACGTGGACGGCATCTAGAGACGGGCGGAAGTCCATGTCGTCGGGTAGCATCCTTTCTCCAGGGGCCGCGTATGATACCGACCCTCAACCCACCCCCTGGTTCTCCATGCGAAGCACCGGTGCCATCGCCATCCTCGTTCTCTTTCTGCTGGTCGGCTTCGCCGGCTTTGCGGGCTGCGGCACGTACAACAGCCTTGTTCAGCAGGACGAACAAGTTGAGCGCGCGTGGGACGACGTCGAGACCCAGTACCAGCGCCGCGCCGACCTCATCGAGCAGGTCGTCGCTACCGTCCGCGGCCAGGCCGACTTCGAGAGCGAGACCCTTCAGAACGTGATCGAAGCGCGCCAGCAGGTCACCAACATCAACCTCGACGCCGAGGATCTGAACGACCCGCAGGCCGTCGCCCAGTACGAGCAGGCGCAGACGGCGCTCGCGGCGTCCTTGGGCAGCCTCATCAACGTCGTGCGGGAGGACTACCCACAGCTCCAGGCCAACGAGGGCTTCCTGCGGCTCCAGGACCAAATCGAGGGCACAGAGAACCGGATCGCTACGGCCCGCCGTGACTACAACGGCGCCGTCCGCGACCTCAACGGCCGGATCCGGACCTTCCCGACCAACCTGGTGGCCGGGTTCGCAGGCGTCGACCGACGCTCGGGCTTCGAGGCCGAAGCCGGCGCCGAGGAGGCGCCGGAGATCTCGTTCGAGTAGCCCAGTCCCGGTTCGTCTGTCCTCTAGCTCGTGATGCGTCGACTCGCCCTCGGTCTGTGCCTGCTGGCGCTCGCCGCTGGCGCGGCGTCGCAGGGCGGACCTGGCTACACGCCGGCTTTCGACGTTCCGCCGCGGCCCACTCCGCCGCGGCTCGTCAATGACTACACAGGGACGTTGTCTGCGACGGAGCGCGATGCCCTGGAGCGCAAGCTCACGGCCTTCGACGACTCCACCGGGTCCCAGGTGGCCGTCGTCATCGTCCCGACGACGAATGGCGTCGCGCCCGTCGACTACGCCACGGAAACCCTTCGCGCATGGGGGGTGGGCCGGGCCGGCATCGACGACGGTGTCGTGTTCCTGGTCGCGCTCAACGACCGGGAGGTGTTCATCGCGACGGGGCTCGGCGCGGAGGGCGCGCTCACGGACGCGACCGCAGGCACCATCATCCGCCAGCTGGTCGTGCCCAACTTCCGCCAGGGGGCCTTCTACCGAGGCATCGACGAGGCGACGAGTGCCATCACCGCCTCGCTCTCGGGCGAGTTCGAGGCTCCGGGACGGTCCGCCAGCAGGGGCGAGAGGGGAATCCCGGGCATCTTGCTGTTTTTGCTGCTGGTGTTCGTCATCCTCGTGATTCTTGCGTCGCGCCAGCAGCCTCCGCCGTCGTCGTCTGGCGGAGGCGGCCGTCGCAGGCGCAGAGGGCCCGGCGTGATCGTACTCCCCGGAGGCAGCTGGGGCGGTGGCTCCGGCGGATTCGGTGGTGGGTTTGGCGGCGGCGGTTTCGGGGGCGGTGGCTTCGGGGGATTCGGCGGCGGCTTTGGCGGCGGCGGCGGTGCGGGCGGAAGCTGGTAGGCGGCGTCGCTGCCGCGGCCCCGCTGGCGGTGCCTCGCAACGGCACCCGCTATCTTGACGGGATGGACCGCCTCGCTGCCCTCCAGGAGTTCCTCCGCGACGACCCCGACGATCCGTTCACACGGTTCGCGATCGCCCAGGAGCATGTCAAGCGCGACGACCCCGAGGCGGCCCTCGCGGCGTACGAGGGACTGGTTCGCGACCGTCCGGACTACGTCGGCACGTACTACCACCTCGGCGCGTTGTACCGTGCACTCGGCCGCGACGACGACGCCCTCGCTACCTATCGCGAGGGCATCCAGGCCGCGACGACCGCTGGCGACACCCACGCTCGTGCCGAGTTGCAGAGCGCTCTCCTCGAGGCCGACGGCCTCGGCTTCGATGACTAGCGGCCCCGCCATGATCCGTCCGCTCGCTCTTCTCGCCCTCCTGACGGCCGGCTCTGCCCTGGCGCAGCCTGCCAGCGTCTACGTGGTCCAGCCCGGCGACACGCTCTACCGCATCTCGCGGGCGCACGGCCTGACGGTTGCAGAGCTCCAGGCCCTCAACGGCCTCGACGGCACCACCATCGAGGTCGGCCAGCGTCTGCGCGTTCGCCAAGGGGCTGCGATCACCGACTCCGTCCCGGTCGAGCCGGTCGAGTCGCCCACGAGCCCGGGCGAGCGCGTCCCCGACCGACCCACGCTGGACCCGGAGCCGCCAGCGGTGGATCCTACCCCCCGAGGACCGGCGTCCTCCGGTGTGGTCCACGTGGTCACCGCTGGCGAAACCCTCTTCCGCATCGCCCTTCGGTACGACACGACCGTCGACGACCTGCGGCGGCTGAACGGCATCCGCGGCGATCAGATCGAGGTCGGCCAGCGGCTCGTGGTGTCTGCCGGACGCGGCAGTGGCCGCTCGGCCACGGGCCAGCCGGTGCCCCTCGGCGCAGCCCGCGACTGGTCGATCACGGAGACGACCGTCCCTGCCGATCTCATCCACTTCGTCGAGCCGGGAGAGACGCTCTACTCCGTCGCCCACGCGCTCGGCCTCAGCGTCGACGCGCTGGCGCGGGCGAACGCCGTTTCCACCGCGCCGCTTCGGCCGGGGACCATGCTCGTTCTGCCAGAGGCCGTCAACCCGGCCCGAGCCGCCGACCCGGACCTCGGGGCGGCCGACGCAGAAGGGCTGGCGCTCGTCTACCCCGACGTGATGCAAGGCCGGCCAACGGCTTCCGGGGAGGCGTACGACCCGCTCGACTTCACGATCAGCCACCGCGACTACCCGTTCGGGACCGTCCTGCTGGCGACGAACCCCGCCAGCGGGCGCAGCACGTTCGTCCGCGTGACCGACCGCGGCCCGGTGAGCCGTGCCTACTTCGTGGAGCTCTCCGCCGCCGCAGCGACGGCCCTGGAGCTGGACCCGAACGCCGCGCGCCAGATCGAGCTGAGGGAGATCCCGTAGGGCCGCCAGCGGGCGGCGGGCTCGGGATCTCTGCACCGCCCCACGAGTCCACCGCTGCCGCCCGTTGCCGGACGCCGCCGCGTGTCCACGGCACAATGCGGACCGTAGCTTGTGCGTACGACTGGTGCCGGTCACTGACGCCCGGCGATCCCTCTACCGATTGCATGGCTCTGCCTCCCACCAAGGCTTCCCCCGCCAACACTGGCCGCCGCCCCGGTCAGGTGACCCTCAAGACCGCCTCTCCCGGCGTCGGGATTGAGGAAGCCTCCGAGGGCGACGGGTTCGCGCTGGAGCTGCCCGTCGTCCAGAAGCCACAGGTCGCGAACCGGCCCGGTGGCCGGCCGAAGTGGCTGCGCGCGAAGCTGCCCTACGGCAAGACATTCCGCGATGTCCAGAAGACGATCGAGGAGTTCAACCTGAACACGGTCTGCTCGTCGGCGCGGTGCCCGAACATGGGCGAGTGCTGGAGCGCGGGCACGGCCACGTTCATGATCCTCGGGAACGTCTGCACGCGCGGATGCTCCTTCTGCGCGGTTCTCACTGGTCGGCCGGAGCAAAAGGATCTCGACTGGGACGAGCCGCGGCGGGTGGCCGAGGCCGCTCGCCTGATGGGACTCCAGCACGTCGTCGTGACGTCGATCAACCGCGACGACCGCGTGGATGGCGGGGCGCCCATCTTCGCAGAGACCATCCGCCTGGTCCACGACCAAGGGCAGACGATCGAGGTGCTCATCCCCGACATGCGGGGCGAGCGGAGCGCGCTGGAAACGGTCTTCGAGGCTCGGCCCGAGGTTCTCAACCACAACGTCGAGACGGTCCCACGCCTGTACCGGCGCGTCCGCCCCCAGGCCGACTATCAGCGCTCCCTGGATGTGATCCAGCTGGCGAAGACCGAGTACGATCTCCGCACCAAGTCGGGAATCATGGTCGGGCTGGGCGAGCGCAAAGAAGAGGTGGTGGAGCTGATGGCCGACTTCGCCGAGCACGGCGTGGACGTGATGACCATCGGCCAGTACCTCCAGCCGACGCGCCACCACCTACCCGTCGAGGAGTTCGTCCACCCGGACACGTTCGCGTGGTACAAGGAACAGGGTGAGGCGCTTGGGATCGACCACGTCGAGTCGGGTCCGCTCGTCCGGAGTTCGTACCACGCCGAGCGCCACGTCTGATGCGTGCCGCCGGACTCGTCGGGCTCGCCCTGCTGGTCGCCAGCGGATCGGGATGCCGGACGGTTCTGGACACCGTCGCCGGTGTGTTCGGCCC
>JBCDLV010000154.1:0-8111 GCA_038744895.1 Bacteroidota bacterium
CCCGCCACGTTCGCCCGGTCCAGCGTCTCCTGGTCGCGGGCGCGCGTGAGCCCGGCCACGTGGAGCACGAGGTCGGCCCCGCTGGCGCCAGCGGAGAGCGCCTCGGCATCGTCCAGGTCGCCGTGGACGACCTCGGCGCCAGCAGGAAGCCACTTGGGCGCGCTGCGGACGAGCCCGCGGACGACGTAGCCTCGCGCGATCAGATGGTCGGCGAGGTGAGACCCGACGAAGCCCGTCCCTCCGGTGACGAAGGCGACGGGCTCAGGACTTATCCGGAACGCCCTCGCGGCGTCGGCCTCCTGCCTCCACGTCGGCGTTCCGGATAGATCCTCAGAAGAGTCAGGCATGGGAGCGAGGGGCGGGCCGTCAGACCCCGTGCCCTCGGCTCCTGTTTCCTCGCCTACTGCTCGGCCGATGCCACCTCCTCGGCAGCTTCTGCCGATTGCGCGTCGGCCTGGAGCTCGATGATGAGCGTCACGTCATCGCCGACGATGGCCTCGCCGACGTCGTTCGTCTGCGCCCACGAGAGGTCCCAGTCCTGGCGGTTGATCTCGCCGGAGGCGGTGAAGCCGAGCTTCTGCGTGCCGCCCATCACGGACTCGCCGACGTACTCGGCGTCGAGCGTGACCGGGTTCGTCACGCCGTGCATCGTCAGGTCGCCGACGAGCGTGAAGGTGCTGCCCTCGCCGGGGCGGATCTCGGTGCTGTTGAACGTGATCTCAGGGAACTGCTCGACATCGAAGAAATCGGCGCTCTTGAGATGCCCGTCGCGGTCGGTGTTGCCCGTCGAGATGGTCGAGGCGTCGATGATGGCGTTCGTCTGGAGCGACGAGAGGTCGTCGCCGATGCTCAGGGTACCCTCGACGCCGTCGAAGCGGCCGGTGACCGTCGAGATGCCGAGGTGCTTGACGCGGAATTCGGCGCGGCTGTGGGACGTGTCGATGACGTAATCGCCAGCGGGGATCGCGGGCGCGTCAGCGAAGGAGCCGGCGACGGAGGGCTCCTCGGCGCCGGTGTCGGCGGCGTCGGTGCTCTCGCCAGCGCAGGCAGCCAGGCCGAGGGCGAGGACGCCGATCAGAAGGGTGCGGGTCATGGATCTGGGGGAGGGTGAAGGACGTGGCGCCAGCGGGCGCCGAGGGTGGACGCCGCCTGCTGGGCGGCTCTTACCCTACTTGTTGCAACAAACAGCATGGTTCCCCTACGTCGCAATCGGGGCGCTCCCCACGTCGTCGCCGACCGGATCCGTGGGAGGCGGCCTTCGGGTACCACGAACCCTCTCTTCGGCACGTCCTCCCATGTATCTCGTCTCCCTGTTCGCGTTCATTATGGCTGCGGTGATCGGTCTCGTCATGGCCGTTCTCCACTTTCGGGGCATCGCCAGCGGCAAAGCCCTGGGCATCGCGCACGGCTTGTTTGCCCTGTCGGGAATCGCTCTTCTAGCGGTCGGGCTGTGGCAGGTGAATGCCGGCACAGGATGGTGGGTGCTGGCAGGGTTTGCGGCCGCCGCTGCTGGCGGCGCGTACCTGTTCAGCCGCCAGATCCGAGAGAAAGCCTGGCCTGGAGCGGCGGTCGTGGCCCACGGCGGGCTCGCAGCCCTCATGATCGTTGCACTCGGGATATGGCTGATCCCCACCGAGCCGACCTCCGCTGGCGAGCGCGGAGACCCGGACGGCTCGCCCAATGCCAGTGTCGCGCCCGTCGACGAGACGTACAACCAGGAAGCCGACGGCGACTAGCGGTCACCGTTAGAGGCAACGACCGCAGGTGCGCACGCCGGTGCCCCGGCGGTTCGCCTCCCCCGGCTACGCCAGCCGGAGCCCCACCACGCTCTCGACGTGGTGCGTGTGCGGGAACATGTCGACGGGCTGGACGGCCTCGATCTGGTAGGCTGCGGCCTCGAACAGCATCGCGAGGTCCCGCGCCTGCGTCTGCGGATTGCAGCTCACGTAGACGATCCGCTCGGGACGGAGGTGCGCGATCTGGCCGACCACCTTCGGGTGCATCCCCGCGCGCGGCGGGTCCACGATGAGGATATTGGGGCGGCCGTGCTGCTCGATCAGGTCTGGCTTGAACAGCTCCAGCATGTCGCCCGCCACGAACGTGCAGTTCTCGACCCCGTTGGCCTCAGCGCTCGCTCGCGCGTTCTGGACAGCCTCCTCGACCAGCTCGACGCCTACCACCTTCTGGACGGCGTCGGCCACGAACAGTGAGATCGTCCCAGCGCCGCAGTAAAGGTCGTAGACGACGTCGTCCGGCTGGAAGCGGGCGAACTCGCGAGCGACGGCGTAGAGCTTCTCCGCCGCGACGGTGTTGGTCTGAAAAAACGCGTTCGACGCGATCTCGAACGTGTGCGGCCCGATCCGGTCTCGGATCACGCCCGGACCGAAAACGGTGTGGACCTCCTCGCCGAACGCCGTCTGCGCCACGCCGGAATTGACCGTGTTGACGAGCGTCGTCACCTCGGGGACGTGACCCGAGAGCCACTCCGCGAGCTCTCCCATGCGGCCCTCGTCGTACCGGCTCGTCACGAGATTGACCATCCGGTCGTCGGTGTGGGCCGACTGGCGGATCGCGAGGATCCGCAGGTACCCGTGGTGCTCTCGGACGTGCCACGGACGCCAGCCTCGCTCCTTGGCGAAAGCACGCATGCCGTTGACGAGCCGCGTGCTCCACTCGCTCTGGAGGTAGCACGACCGCAG
The DNA here is from genome assembly GCA_038744895.1 of Bacteroidota bacterium. Classification (GTDB taxonomy): domain Bacteria; phylum Bacteroidota; class Rhodothermia; order Rhodothermales; family Rubricoccaceae; genus Rubrivirga. Next base: position 2,700 of record JBCDLV010000154.1, read on the forward strand.
GTCCAGCACCTTGTCGAACCGGCCGGGCACGTGGAGTCCGATCGCGAAGTCCTTGTCCAGCGCCTCGCCCGTGGCGATCTCCCAGTCCGTCAGCCAGCGCTGCGCGGAGAAGGAGAACTCCATCTTGTTGCGGTAGAAGTACTGCCCGCCCGATCCGTCGTACGCCTCGGCACCCATGGGCGGGCGGACGTCGGCGCCGCTCAGGTCGAGGCCGGCGCGGGTGAGCGCCGCGACGGTCGCCTCGCCCTTCATCGCCAGCTGGACCGGGTACTCGACGTGCTGCCACTTGCAGCCGCCGCAGTCGGCGTGGTACTCGCATCTCGGCTCGGTGCGGAGCTCGCTCGGTTCGAGGACTTCCAGCAGGCGGGCTTCGGCGAACCCCTTCTTGCGCTTGAACACCCGTGCGCGGACACGGTCGCCCGGTACGGCGCCAGCCACGAACACCACGTAGCCTCTCCCCTCGCCCGTTGGGGACGGCACGCGTGCCAGGCTCTTTCCGCGATCGGCGAAGGCATCGAGCGTGAGCTCGACTTCCCGCCCACGCTTGAGGTGGGACGGCGCGAGCACAGGGGACGGGTCTGTCATGCGGTCAAAGTAGGTGGGGCCGCCAGCGGGCCCCACGGAGAGGGCGTGAGTCCGCCAGCGGGGACCGAGAGGCTGGCGCACGGTTTGCCCATAGGGGCGGTGGCTCTCTTTCCCCCCAATCACGGCAGGCACGGTTACCAAATCGCCTGTGTCCGGTCGTTCCTCCCCACCCGTGAGCCTCGATTCCTTACCGCTCCCGATCTGGATCCACCGGGCCCTTCTCCTGATCGGAGGGGCCACCTTCGTCGCGATCGGGCTGGCGTACTACACCAGCGGGCCGGAGAGCATCGACCCGAGGGCGGGGCGGCTGTCGATCGGGATGGCCGCTCTGACGCTTTGCGTGCTCACCTTCACGAGCGTCTACGTGCGCCAGCACGCGCTACGGCTGGTGTATGCCTTCTTCATCATCGTCTCGGCGTGGCAGATCCACGCCGCGACCGCCAGCGAGCTCACGCCGACGTCCGCGCTCGCCGTGCTGCTCGTGTTCATGGGCTGCTCGGCGGGCATCCAGTCGCCAAAGTTCCTGGCCGTCTACGCGACGGCGTTCGTCGGCGCCGCCGCGACGGCCGCGTTTTCTCTGGAGTCGCCAGGCGTTCCCATTCCGGCGTTCGTCTCGACGCTGGTGGCCTTCGGGACGATCGGCGTAGCTGCGGCGCACGCGCGAAACGACAGCACGCAGAAGCTGCGGGAGGCCAAGGAAGAGGCCATCCGGGCAGCACGCGCCAAGTCGGAGTTCCTGGCGACGATGAGCCACGAGATCCGCACGCCGCTGAACGGCGTGATCGGCATGACGGACGTGCTGGCCCTGACGCCGCTCAACGAGGAGCAGCGCGAGTCGCTGAACACCATCCAGGCGTCGGGGCGGGCCCTGCTGGCGATCATCAACGATGTCCTCGACTTCTCGAAGATCGAGGCGGGCAAGCTGGACCTGGCGCCTGCACCAGTCGACCTCCGCGCCCTGGCAGACGATGCCGTCGCCGTCGTCGCGACCACAGCCGCCAGGAAGCACGTGGAGGTGGTCTGCCGCGTCGGGCTGGATGTGCCGACTGAGGTGTTAGCCGACGGGCCTCGCCTGCGCCAGATCATTCTCAACCTGCTCTCGAACGCCGTCAAGTTCACGGCCGAGGGGACGGTCACGCTCTCCATCGAGGCCAGCCGCCAGTGGTCGGAGACCGCCGTCGTGGTTCGCGTCATCGACACCGGCATCGGAATCGCCCAGGAGAACCAGGAACGACTCTTCGACTCGTTCACGCAGGTCGACGCCTCCACCACGAGGCGCTACGGCGGAACCGGGCTCGGGCTTACCATCTCCCGCCGACTGGCGGAAGCGATGGGCGGCACGATCTCAGTCACCAGCGAAGTCGGCAAGGGGTCGACGTTCACTGTGGAGCTGCCGTTCTCTCAGGTGTCTCCGCCGCCGACGCCCGGTGGCCACCTGGGCACCATGCTCGTTGTGGACGATCACCCCGAGGCGCGGGAGGCCCTCACAGCTCTCGCCGCCGAGCGTGGCTTCGTGGTCCGCGCTGTCTCCAGCGCAGCCGAGGCCCAGGCGTGGATCGAGGGCGGAGGCCGATTCGACATCGCGGCCATCGACCTGTCGCTCCAGAACCAAGAGGCCTTCCGCCTCGCACAGTACGTCCGCGGCCTCGATACAGCTGGCGACCCGTCGCTGCTCCTGCTCGCGCCCATCGGGAGCCCGCCCACGCCAGCGGGCCTGTTCGACGCCGTCCTGGCCAAGCCAGTCCGCACCGACCGCTTCCGGGAGGTCATCGCCCAGCTGACCGGGTTGGTCGCGCCGTCTGAGGAGAGACGCCCCACCATGGATGCGCTCTCGCTGCGCGTGCTGCTGGTGGAGGACCACGAGGTGAACCGCCTCGTCGCGCTGAGCTTGCTACGCCGGCTCGGGCTGGAGGCCGACATGGCCGAGGATGGCCAGCAAGCCCTCGATGCGCTCGCCACCTCCGACTACGACCTCGTCCTGATGGACCTCCAAATGCCCGTCGTGGACGGGATCGAGGCCACGCGACGCTTGCGGGCCCAGCTGCCTCAGGAGCGTCAACCCCGCGTCGTAGCCTTGACCGCGAACGCGCTCTCAGAGAGCGCCGCCGCTGCCCAGGAGGCTGGCATGGACGGCTTCCTCACGAAGCCCGTTCGCCTGGAGGACCTGCGTCGTGAGATCGAGCAGACGGCCGGACGCTCCGTGCCGATGCCCACGGCCGAGCCCCTCCACCCGGCCCCGCCGACGCCCGTTGGCTCTAGCCAGACGCCGGCGGGTCCACCGACCGATCCGCCAGCGAGTCCGCCAGCGGAGGGGAACCCCGCACCCGAGGTCGTCCTAGGAGACGCCAGCGGGGCGCTCCCCGTCCCCTCGGCCGACGACCTCATCGCCGTGTTGTCCGCGATGTGCGACGGGGACCACGCCTTGGCGGCCGAGATCCTGGAGGCGTACCTCACCAACGACGCCGCGCTGATCGACGCCCTGGTGGCCCACGACAGCCGGTCTGGAGCCGCACACAAGATCAAGTCTGCCGCTGGCGCCCTCGGGGCCGACGCGATCTCGCACGCCGCTCACCTGCTCGAGCGCAACGCCGCGACCGACGCAGACACCACCGACGCGACGGCCCAGATGCTGGACGCGCTGGCCGAGCTGAGGCGCTCGGTCGAGGCGGCGTACCACCGGCTGTCGTCGCCGTCGGGCTCGCTTCCCGTCGGAGGAGGCGCATGACGCACGGAATGAACTGAGACGAGGCACCAATCACTCGCCGCTGGCGTCACGCTAGCGCTCCGTTTTGTGAGGCTCGGAAGGGGTCACGACACCCTCGGTACCGGTTTGCCAAAGAGACACGGTATCTGACCCGATACCATCCCCGTCGTGACGCCTACGCCCGTGTTCCCTGACTCGACCCTCGTCCACCACCGAGGCTTCGACATCCGGCTCCAGGCCGAAGGGAGCCGCTTTGCCTTCGAGGTTACCCACCGGACCCATACCCTCCACACCTCCACCTACGCCTACAGGTCGGGGGTGTCTGCCGAGCGTGCCGCTCGCCAGTTCGTGGACGACGCGCTGCGCGTGTTCGACGCGGCCATCCAGCCGATCGCGGTCTGACCGACTCCACGGGGAGACGGCTGCTGCTGGCCCGCTGGGTGGGGGGAACTCGGGCGATACCGCCCGTGCCATCCGAACGCACTCCCCAAATGCAACGAAGCCTCCGGCCATCGCGGCCGGAGGCTTCGTCGGTTTGCTGTAGGCCGGAGGCCTCGCGCTATTCGTCTTCGAAGTAGAAGTCCTCGTTGTGCGTCGGGTAGTCGGGCCAGACCTCCTCGATGCTCTCGTACGGAGCGCCATCGTCCTCCATCTCTTCCAGGTTCTGGATCACGCCAGCGGGGGCGCCGGTGCGATCGGCGTAGTCGATGAGCTCGTCTTTGGTCGCTGGCCACGGCGCGTCCTCCAACGTCGCGGCGAGTTCAAGCGTCCAGTACATACGTGTCGTGAGGGGTGAGTCGGCAGGCGGGGCACGATAGGCCCGCGTCCTAGGAAATGCAACGGCCGAGACGCGACAGGTTCCGCTGGCGGACGAATCTGCGGAAGGGCCTCACGCGGCCACCGTCCCGAATCGCACAGGGACCAACCGAAACGTCGTGCGGGCCTCCGCTGGCGTCGGCGACCGGTTGGTCTAGTCGAAGGAGATCGTTTGCGAGCGGGCCGCTTCGAGGAGCTCCCGGTACTGGGCGGGCGTCACGTCCGGGACGAACGTGGCCACCGGGTCGATCGCCGTCTGCGCCTCGTCCAGCTTCCGGACCTCGTAATGCAGGTGCGGAGCCGTCGAGAGGCCCGTGTTGCCGCTGTAGGCGATCGTCTCGCCACGGCGGACGAGCGTGCCTTCGGTGATGCCGTCTGCGACGCGCGACAGGTGGGCGTAGCGCGTCATCTTGCCTGCCAGCGGGTGCTCGACCTCGATCACGTTGCCGTAGCCGCCGCGGGTGCCCACGAAGGAGATGCGCCCGTCGCCTGTGGCGTAGAGCGGGGTACCAACGGGCGCGGGGAAGTCGACGCCGGCGTGCATCCGCGAGACGCGCAGAATCGGGTGGTACCGCATTCCGAAGCCCGAGGTGAGGCGTGCGCCTCGGATCGGGAGGATCGCCGGCTGCTGGCGCAGGACCGCGTCGCGCTGCGACGCGATGGACCGGATCTCCTGGTAGGAGCGGCTCTGGAGTTCCAGCTGGCGCTCCAGGCGGTCGAAGGTCTCCGAGGTCTCGGTCAGAAGATCGGAGGTGGGGGCAGAAAAGCCCGCGAACCGGTCGTCCTCGGCGCCCCCGACGCCCATCTGAAACTCGTCCTCGGTGATCGGCTCGGCGTTGAGGACGGTGCGGTAGATCTCGCGGTCGGTCTCAGCGAGCTCGTCGAGCTCGTCGGAGAACGACGTGAGCCGCGAGTTGGCTTCAGACAGTTGCCCGCGCAGAGCGTCGATCTCCTCGGCCTGGGCCACCTCCACTGGCGACGTGACCAGGTTGGACAGGACCCCGACGCCAGCGGCGCTGAGCACCAGCGACAGGCACACGATGGCCCCCGCTTTCAGCCAGAGCCCTTTCCGACTCGGCGCCACCTCCACGAAGGTGCAGGCGTCGTGATCGTAGTAGAAGAAGCGGTTGTCAGCCATGCAGTTGGGAAAGCGACGGTCGTGGGATGGTCCTGCGCGTGCAGGACGCGTCTCGACGCGTCGGGACATGTGTCCCCGCAACAACCGGGCCGGATGGCCCGCCTGCGGCGCTCAGCGGGAGGTTCCACCGTGGTGGGAGCGCGTACAAGCCGGGCCATGATAGATGCCC
>JBCDLV010000155.1:0-8087 GCA_038744895.1 Bacteroidota bacterium
CCCCGAGGCTCGTAGCCACGAGGGTCACGAGGACGAGCAGGGCTACCTGCTCCGGCCGATGAACTGCCCGCACCACACCCAGATCTACGCCCACACGCCGAAGTCGTACCGCGACCTGCCGGTCCGGCTGGCAGAGTTCGGGACGGTCTACCGCTACGAGCAGTCGGGCGAACTGGGCGGCCTCACGCGCGTCCGCGGGTTCACGCAGGACGACGGCCACATCTTCTGCACGCCCGAGCAGGTTAAGGACGAGTTCAAGAACGTCATCGACCTCACACTGACGGTCCTCCGGGCCCTGGCCTTCGACGACTTCACGGCGCAGGTGTCCCTTCGCGACCCGTCCAACACCGATAAGTACATCGGCGACGATGCCACGTGGGATGCCGCCGAGCAGGCCATCCGGGAAGCCGCCGCCGAGATGGGCTTAGAGACCGTCGAGGAAGAGGGCGAGGCCGCGTTCTACGGCGCCAAGCTCGACTTCATGGTCAAGGACGCGCTCGGCCGCAGCTGGCAGCTCGGCACGGTCCAGCTCGACTACAACCTGCCGGAGCGCTTCGACCTGACCTACGTGGACGAGAACGACGATCGCGTCCGGCCGGTCATGATCCACCGCGCGCCGTTCGGATCGCTGGAGCGGTTCATCGGGGTCATGCTGGAGCACACGGGCGGCAACCTGCCGCTCTGGCTCGCGCCGACCCAGGTGCAGGTCCTCCCCATCACCGACGCCCAGAACGACTACGCCCACGAGGTGGCACGCCAGCTGGCGGAGGTCGGGCTCCGCGTCGAGACGGACACGCGCTCGGAAAAGGTGGGGCGCAAGATCCGCGACGCCGAGGTCGCCAAGGTGCCCGTGATGCTGATCGTCGGCGGCAAGGAGGCCGAGGCGGGAACCGTCAGCGTCCGCCGCCACGGGCTCGGGGACGCGAGCGACCAGGGTGCGATGGCGCTCCCGGAGCTTCGCCAGCAGCTCCTCGGCGAGGTCCAGAGAGGCCTCGGCCGGTCGTAGGGCCAGTTCGCCCGCTGGCGGCGCGTCTCTCGCCAGCGGGCTACTCGGAGAGGTACTCGGCGCAGCCGCAGAGGCATCGCGTGAGGTTCACCTCCTCGGGTCGGGTCTCACTCGGGACACCTTCCGTGTCGCAGGTCACTCGTTGAGGGGGGAATCGCATGGTCGCGGATGGTGTGGGGTATCCCTCCCTCCAGTAGATCAGCCGCCGCTACACACCTGGCGTCCGCCGCATGGGTCCACCGCCTCGCCGAGCAGCCAGAACCGACCGCCTGTCAGCCCGCTGGCGATCTCCGCTGGCGCTGGGTCCGGCGCCAGCGGGGCGCAGTCGTCCGACGCGTTGCGCCAGCCCACACCGGCTTGAGTCGCTGGCGATCGGATCCGACCGTGGGCTGTGCGCGCCGCTCGTCCGCGGGATCGTCCGCTCATCCCAGAGGGCTGGCGCTCTGGCTCAGAATCGCGTGTTTGGCAGCGTCACCTCACACCCCGACGCAATGCCGACTCTTCTCTTCCCTCGCCGCCTCACGCTCGGCGCCCTCGCAGCCGTCCTCATCGGGCTGCTGACCGCACTCTCCGCGAACGCACAGGACCGGACCTTCGCCGTGGAGATCACAGGCTCCGGCCCTGACCTCGTACTCATCCCCGGTCTTGCGGGCGGCGGACCGGTCTGGGACGGAACCGTCGCGCGGCTCTCCGACGACTACACGCTGCACGTCGTCACGCTGGCCGGTTTCGGCGGCGAGGCGCCGGTCGCGGCCAGCACACAGGACGGCTTCCTCGACGCCGTCCGCGACGATCTCGCCGCGTACGTTCGCCAGTTGGGCGCCCCTGCGGCCGTCGCAGGGCACAGCCTGGGCGGGTTCACCGCGCTCCGCATCGGGCTGACCGCGCCGGAGTCCGTCTCGCACGTCGTCGTGGTGGACGCACTGCCATTCCTCGCGGCCATGATGGACCCGTCTGCGACGGAGGAGTCCGCCGCCGCGCAGGGCGCTCCGATGAAGCAGATGATGGCACTCGCCACGCCGGAGCAGTTCCGCATCCAGCAGCAGATGGGGCTCCAGAGCATGATCACGCACCCCGACAGCGCCGCGGCCTACGTGGACTTGCACGCCGCCTCGGATCCTGCGACCGTCGCGCAGGCGTTCTATGACATGTGGACGACCGACCTCCGCGACGACCTCGCGCAGATGACCGTGCCCACGCTGGTTCTCGCTGCTGGCGCAGGCTTCCCGCCGCGTGACGCTGGTGCCGTACAGGCGATGTATGAGACTGAATACGCTGGTCTGGACGGCGCGCGGATCATCGCCGTCCCTGAGGCTCGGCACTTCATCCAGCTCGACCAGCCCGACGCGCTGGCGGCGCACGTCCGCGAGTTCGTGTCCGCTGATCTCGCCCACGACGGCCGTCAGCCGTAGGAACGAGCGTCGTACCCTCCCGAACTCGCCGCCAGCTCGTCATGCGCGCCTTCCGGACCTACTGGATCTGCCAGCTCTCCGGCTGGGGGCTCTACGCCGTCGTCAACTTCACCCTGAGCGCCCTCGTGTATGGCGTGACGCCCCTAGGCCTCGGCTTCGCGCTCGCCGCGAGCTCGCTCGGCCTCAGCACAACGCACGTGCTCCGGGCCGTCGCGCGTCGGCGAGACTGGATGGCACGTCCTGTCGCCGGGCTGGCGGTGCGGATGGGCGCGGGGAGCGTCGTGGCGGCGTTCGCGATGGCGGCCGTCGCGGTCCCCGTGTTCGCCCTCGCCGCACCGGACAACCCGGAGGCGCCGAGCCTCGCGGTTTCCTACCTCGGTGCAGCGTTCAACTGGACGGCACTGCTGATTCTCTGGTCCGGCATCTACTCCGGCGTCCACCTCGTGCAGCGGTGGCGCGAGGCGGAGCGCGAGCGTGCCCAGGCCGAGGCCGAGCGCTGGCGGCTGGAGGCCGTCGCCCGCGAGGCCGAGCTTCGCGCGCTCCAGGCGCAGGTCAACCCACACTTTCTGTTCAACAGCCTCAACACTGTCCGCGCGCTCATCGCCGAGGACCCGGACCGTGCACGCGGCGCCGTGACCGAACTCTCCGACCTTCTCCGCTACGCGCTCGGTGCCGGCAAGCGCGAGACGGTCCCGCTGGCGGACGAGCTCGCGACGGTCCGCCGCTACCTCGCGCTCGAACAGCTCCGCTTCGAGCACCGCCTGACCGCAGACGTTAACGCCGATCAGGACGCGCTGACCGCGCCGGTCCCTCCGATGGTGATCCAGACACTCGTGGAGAACGGCATCAAGCACGGCATCAGCGCGACGCCCGAGGGCGGGGCGCTCCGCGTGGAGGCCCGCGCCGAGGCCGGGGGCGTCCGCGTGATCGTCGAAAGCCCCGGCGTGCTGGACGTGGACGCGGAGCCGGAGAGCGGCGTCGGGCTGGCAAACGCGGCGGAGCGGCTGCGGCGGCTCTGCGGCGACCGCGCCGCGCTGGTCGTCCGCCAGTCGGACGATCGGACCGTTCGCGCCGAGGTCCTCGTGCCATCGCCCACGATGAGCCCTTCGACTTCGTTCAGGACAGGCTCTGCCGAAGGAACGGTCGCTCCCGGCGAGCCCGACGAGACCGTATGAGCACGCTCCGCGCCGTTCTCGTGGACGACGAACGCCTTGCGCGCGTCGAGCTCCGCCGCCTGCTCGCGGTGCACCCCGAGGTGCAGGTCATCGGCGAAGCGGCCGACGCCCCCGCCGCCCGCGACCTCCTCGCCGCGCTCGCGGAGGCCGGGACCCCGCCCGACGTGCTATTTCTCGACGTGCAGATGCCTGGCGAGACGGGCTTCGATCTCCTCGCGAGCCTGGACGCCGTCCCGCCCGCCGTCGTGTTCGTGACCGCCTACGACGAGCACGCGCTGCGCGCCTTCGAGGTCTCCGCGCTGGACTACCTCGTCAAGCCCGTCGCGCCCGCCCGGCTGGCGGCGGCCGTCACCAAGCTCGAACCGCACGAGACCTCTCCTTCTGAGTCTCCCGCCGACGCCGATCGCCAGCGGGCCGAGACCAGGCCTCGCCTCGGGCCGGACGACCGCGTGTTCGTCAAGGACGGCGACCGCCTCCACTTCGTCCGCCTGGGCGACGTGCGGCTCTTTGAATCCGAGGGCAACTACGTGCGCCTCTACGTGCGCGACGAGAAACCCCTCGTGCTCCGCTCGCTCAACGCGCTTGAATCGAGGCTGGACCCGGCGGTGTTTTTCCGCGCGAGCCGCCAGCACCTCGTCAACCTCGCGCATGTCACCGGCCTGGAGGACTGGTTCGGCGGGACGCTCCGGGCCGTACTGGACGGCGGCGAGACCGTGGAGCTCTCTCGGCGACAGGCTCAGCGCTTCCGCGAGCGGACGAGCCTCTGATCCGCTGGCGGTCGCTCGCTGGCGGTCGCTCGCTGGCGGTTGCCCGCTGGCGGTCGCTCGCTGGCGGTCGCTCGCTGGCGGTTGCCCGCTGGCGGGGACGCGCCGCCAGCGGGTCAAGGGCGGGAGAACAGGTCTGCGGCTTCCACCTCGAACTCCGCGAGGGCAGTCGAGGCGACGAGGCCGGACTCGTAGACGTAGGCGGTCCGTGCCAGCCCGGCGAGGCCAGGGCGCTCGCGCATGAGCACCATCACCGACCGCTCACCGGGGTCGATCACCCAATACTCTTCGACCTCGGCTTCCTCGTATGCCTTCCGTTTTGCAGAGACGTCGAGGTAGGCCGTCGACGGCGAGAGCACCTCAGCCACGAGCGTCGGCGCGCCCTCGATGCCGCGCTCGCTGATCCGGTCGCGGCGCTCGGCCGAGAGGTAGAACACATCGGGCTGGACGGCTCGCTCGGGCGTTAGGAACACGTCGAACGGAGCAACGCCGGCGTATCCGTCGTGCCCCAGAGCGTACGTGCGAAGGACGGCGTAGAGGTTCTGGACGACGTCCTGATGGCGAGGGCGAGGGGCTGGAGACAGGTAGACGGTGCCGTCGAGGTACTGGGCGAGCGTGCCCTCCGGGAGCGCCGTGAACTCGTCGAACGAAGTCGCGTAGCTCTCCAGCTCCTCGACGCGGGGCGGATCGGCGGATGTCGTCGGCATGGCAGCGGGGGTCGGCAGGGGAGGCCAACGCGCCAGCGGTCCGCGATGTGCCCAGGCCCGCTGGCGCCAGCGGGTCAGACGACCTGCGTGCCGTCGGCGACGGGGCGGTCGGGGCGCAGCACGACAGCACCCTGGCTGGGCGAGACTGCCGCCAGCACGACGGCCTCCGCGCCTTGCGTCACGACGACGACCTGCGTGCCGATCAGGTCGTCCGGGCCGTAGTTCTCCGTGATGTGCGAGACGGCAGTCAGGCGCGCGCCGCCGACGTCGACCGCCAGCCGGAGCGCGTCGCCATCGAGGGCCGCCTCGACGACGGTCGCAACGCGAAGATCGACAGCGGTGAAGTCCATGGGAGTACAGGTCGAAGCCCAAGCTAGCTGCGCATGTCGAGATTCGCGGTCTCTGCCCGAACTTGACCGCTCTCCGGTTCGTACCGATACCCTGCATGACACTCCGGGTGACTGTCTCCCGGACCGTCGGATTTCTCTCCACAACCCACGAGGCCAGCCATAGCCAGACGCAGATCCCGCCGCCCGCAGCCCGCACGCCGCGAGCCCGACGCCAATGTCAACGACAACATCCGTGCGCCGCAAGTCCGCGTCGTCATCGACGGCGAGGGACAGAAGGGCGTGATGCCCACCGAGAAAGCGCTCGACCTTGCGCGGAACCTGGGCCTCGACCTCGTCGAGATCTCGCCCAACTCCGACCCGCCCGTGACCAAGATCATGGACTACGGGAAGTACCGCTACGAGCAGCAGAAGAAGGCCAAGGAGCAGCGGAAGAAGCAGGCCGGCCAGGGCGAACTCAAGGAAGTGCGGTTCCGCCCGCGCACCGACGACCACGACTACGAGTTCAAGCTGAAGCACGCCCGCGAGTTCCTCGAGAAGGGCAACAAGGTGAAGGCGTGGGTCCAGTTCAGAGGCCGCGACATCATCTACAAGGACCAGGGCCTCGACATGCTGGAGCGGTTCACCGAGGACCTCGCCGACATCGCCAAGGTGGACCAGCCGCCGTCGATGGAAGGCCGCCGGATGACCACGATGCTCACCCCCGACAAGAAGTAATGACCGAAGTCCGCGTCGAGTCGAAGACGTTCTATTCCAAGCCGACCCTCAACAAGGACCACATTGCGGAGTCCGCGCAGGAGTGGGCGCAGGCCACGATCGACGACTACCTCGCGGGCGGCTGGCGCCTCGCGTCGACCGACGCAACGTCGTTCGGAGCAGCGGTCTACGTGTTCCTCTACTTCGAGCGCGAAGTCTAGCACCGACGGACTCCACGCCGGAGCCCGAACACTCTGCAAAGACCCACCGCTGGCGTTGGCGGTGTCCCGCGACGGCTCTAGCTTCCATGTTCTATTTGCCCGCTTGCCTTGTGGCGGCGGGCGACTCCTTGTCTGGCCCTCCCCCATCCGGGTACCAACATGCCGAAGATGAAGTCGAACAGCGGCGCCAAGAAGCGCTTCGCGCTGACCGGGACGGGTCGCGTCAAGCGTCGCAAGGCGTTCTCCAGCCACATCCTGACCAAGAAGTCGCCGAAGCGGAAGCGCAATCTCCGCGAGACGACGCTCGTCCACCCTGCGGACGAGAAGCGGATCAAGAAGCTGATCAACGCCTAGCGCTGCCCGCTGGCGTTCGCCGCCAGCAGGCTCTCTCGTGCCGGCCCCGGCCGGCTTTTCCACACCCTGACACCACGGAACCAAGATGCCCCGAGCACGAAATCTCGTGGCCTCCCGTCGCCGTCGCCGCAAGCTCCTGAAGCAGGCGAAAGGCTACTGGGGACGCCGTGGCAACGTCTACACCGTTGCCAAGCACTCCGTCGAGAAGGGCCTCCAGTATGCCTACCGTGACCGCCGCGCTCGCAAGCGGCAGTTCCGCCGGCTCTGGATCGCCCGGATCAACGCCGCCGCCCGACAGAACGGGACCACCTACTCGCGCCTGATCGCCGGGCTCAAGAAGGCGGACATCCCGCTCAACCGGAAGGTCCTCGCCGACCTCGCCGTTCACGACAAGGCGGCGTTTACGGCCGTGGTCGAGCAAGCCGCGGCGTAACCCGACGGGCAACCGTCTACCCCGTCTCCGCTCGACCACGACTCCCGCCCGGCCTCGGCTCGGCGGGAGTCTTTCGTTTGGTTCTTGTTGCGTGTCTCGTGTTGCGTGAGCGACACGCCTCGACGCGCAGCCTGTGTGCCGTGACTACGCAACACGCAACACGGAATATGTCTTCCCTCGCCGACCAGATCGCCGCCGTCCAGGCCGAGATCGACACGCTCCCGATCACCGACGCCGACGAGGCCGAGACCTACCGAGTCCGCTTCCTCGGCCGCAAGTCGGGGGCGATCACGGACCTGTTCACCCAGATCGGGAGCGTGCCTCCCGAGCAGCGGCGCGCCGTCGGCCAGCAGCTCAACGCGCTCAAGCAGGCGGCACAGGCACGCCTGGACCAGGCCACGGCCCAGCTGGCGACGGCCACCGCCAGCGGAGCCACCGACTTGGACCTCACGCTGCCCGGCCGCGTCCCGGCACCGGTCGAGCGCGGCAGCCTGCACGTGCTGACGCAGACGCTCTCAGACATCCAGGCCATCTTCCAATCGTTCGGGTTCGCCGTCGCCCGGGGGCCCGAGATCGAGGACGACTGGCACAACTTCAGCGCGCTCAACTTCCCGCCCGACCACCCGGCGCGGGACATGCAGGACACGTTCTTTCTGGAGCCGCCGCCGCCAGCAGGTCGTGGCGTCCTCCTGCGCACGCACACGTCGCCGGTGCAGGTGCGCGTGATGGAGCACCAACCGCCGCCGATTCGTGTGATCGCGCCGGGCCGCGTGTTCCGCAACGAGGCCATCTCGTACAAGAGCTACTGCCTGTTCCACCAGGTCGAAGGCCTGGTCGTGGACGAGGGGGTCTCGTTCGCCGATCTCAAGGCGATGCTGGCGGCGTTCGCGAAGGCGTTCTTCGGCGCCAGCGACGGACCGGCTCGCGAGGCGCGGATGCGGTTCCGTCCCAGCTTCTTCCCGTTCACCGAAC
>JBCDLV010000156.1:0-8078 GCA_038744895.1 Bacteroidota bacterium
CCTCCTCGCCAGCAGAGCCAACGAGTACCCTTGAGCGGCCACACCCACTGCCGTTCCATGCGCACGCTCATCCTCCTCGCTCTTGCCGGGTGCAGCACCCTAGCGTCAGCCCAATCCCAGTTCGGACGGCCCGCTGGCGTCTTCGTGATCGCCGACGAGATCGACGTAATTCCTGGCCGGGACGATGAGGTCGCGCTGGCGGGCGTGATCGGCTGGCGGTTTGGCAACCGGTTGGACGCGGGCGTCTTCCTACTGGCGGGCCGAACCAACGAGTCCGACGCGTTCGTCGGGTTCGATGTCGGCGTCGAGGACCAGATTGGCGTGGGCGCCCAGGTAGGCTACGTGTTTCCCGTCGGTACCCTGCTGGGCGCCCGCGTGCTCGCGCGCGGCGAGCTGGGCCGGACTCTCCGCGACCGAGCCCCGGTCGCTACCGTCGTCGAAGGGGGCGAGATCGTGGGCGTCACGACGTCGTCGGACACCGACAACCGTGGCGAAGCCCTCGCTGCGCTATCCGTCTTCCGTCGCGTCCTCTACGGCGGCACACTCCTGCAACCCACGCTTACGGGATCCGCCGAATGGACCGTGCTCACGCGCACACCCTCAGGCAACGCCTTCACACTCCGAGCCGATGCCCCAGGCGGTTCCGTCACGAGAGCAGTCCTCCGTGCTGGCGCCAGCCTGCCGTTGTCCACGCGTGCCTTCGGTGGCGTGCTCACGCTCGAACCCGAGGTCTCCTACGTGTTCGGCGAAACGGATGACCTCTCCGGCCCGGAAAGCCGGTTCCGCCTCCGGTTCAACCGCTAGCCGGCGGCGGCCGTCGCCAGCGGGGTCACGGCCTCGGCCACGATCTCCGCGATGATCTCCTGCCCTTCTGGCGTGGGATGGATCCCGTCGGCTTGGTTGAGGCGAGCCACGCCGGCCACGCCATCGAGCAAGAACGGGATCAGGGTCGCTCCGTAGTCCTGGGCTACGGACGGGAAGACCTCGCGGAAGCGGTCGGTGTAGTCGGCGCCGTAGTTCGGGAGGGCCTCCATCCCGGCCACGACCAGCCCGGCATCGGGCGCGGCCTCGCGGACGGCGTCGAGGATGGCCCGGAGGTTGGCCTCCGTCGCCGCGGGGTCGACACCGCGGAGCCCGTCGTTGGCGCCGAGCGCCAGCACGAACACGTCGGGCGTCGCATTGCGAAGCGTCCACGCGATGCGGCTGCGGCCACCAGCGGTGGTCTCGCCACTTACGCCCGCGTTGACGACCTGGACCGGAACGCCGCTCTCAGTCAACTCCTCCCCGACGAGGGCGGGGTACGCCAGTTGGGGCGTCTCCAGGCCATACCCGGCCGTGAGGCTGTCTCCGAAGAAGACGACGGTGACCGAGTCCGAGTCCGCTGGCGCAGGTTGGTCCGGCATAGCGGGCGACTCCGAGGCAGCCGCAGCACGTGGATCGGCTTCGGGCGGCGGCTCGGGGTCGGACGGTGCCTGCTGGCATGCCACGAGGGTCAGAACGGAGGCGAGGAGGACGAATCGCATGTCAGAGGCGTTTGGCGAGGCACCCCAAACGCCCTCGCCCGGTTCCAGCGTGCGCGAACCCCGCGCGCGCCCACCCGTACGGCGGTCCATCACGTGTCAGGCGGATGACGCCTGCGTCCCTCTGTCCCCCTCCCGACGCCGTGGACGGCCCCGTTCTCTCGGTCCAAGACCTCACCAAGACGTTCTCCAACGCCGGTCGCGACCTGACCGTCCTCGACAGCGTCTCGTTCGACGTACCCGCTGGCGCGACCTGCGCCATCGTCGGGCCCTCCGGATCTGGCAAGACGACCCTGCTCGGGCTCTGCGCCGGGCTGGACCGCCCGACGCGAGGATCGGTGCGTTTGACCGGAACCGACCTCGGGCCTCTGGATGAGGACGCCCGTGCCGCGCTGCGGGCCGAGACCGTGGGGTTCGTGTTCCAGAGCTTCCGCCTCCTCCCCACGCTCACAGCCCTGGAAAACGTGGCGGTGCCGGTCGAGCTTCGCGGCGAGTCCGGCGCCCGCGAGGCAGCACATGACCTCCTCGACCGCGTCGGGCTGGCGGACCGCTCCGGGCATTACCCCACGCAGCTCTCAGGCGGCGAGCAGCAGCGCGTCGCCCTGGCCAGAGCGTTCGCAGGAAGGCCTCGGCTTCTCTTCGCCGACGAGCCGACCGGCAACCTCGACACCGAGACTGGCGAACGTGTCGAGCGGCTCTTGTTCGATCTCAACCGCGAGGCGGGCACCGCCCTCGTCGTGGTGACCCACGACCTGGAGTTAGCTCAGCGGTGCGAGCAGGTCGTGCGCCTCAAGGGCGGTCGCCTGGTCGAAGACGCCCGAACGGGTACGGCTCCCGCTGGCGACGTGCCCCGGGACGGGGCTCTCGGGGATGACGCTCCCGCTAGCGGCGGGCGCCAGCAGGCCGAGGCCGCCTGAGCGATGGCGCTGTCTCCGTTCCGGTTCGCATGGCAGGACAGCCGCGGGATGCGCCGTCGCCTCGTGCTGTACGTCTCCGCGATGGCGCTCGGCGTGGCAGCACTGGTCGCGATCCGCTCGTTTGGGATCAACCTGGAGCGAGCGGTCGAGGAGCAGAGTCGCGAGGTGTTCGGCTCGGACCTGGAGGTCCGCCGGAGCGCGGCGTTCCCGGATTCGACCGAAGCGTTGTTGGACTCACTGGCAACTGCGACAGACGCGGCCGTCGTTCGCGAGGCGTCGTTCCCGTCGATGGCGCGGTTCCCGGCCTCCGGCGACGGCGACGGGCGCACGCGGCTCGTGCAGGTGCGCGCGCTCGACGGTCCCTACCCGCTCTACGGGGCCGTCGAGACCACGCCAGCGGACGCCGCATCGCTCGTCGGCAGAGACACGACAGGGGCCCTGATCGACGCGACGCTGCTGCTCCAGATGGAGGCCGCTGTCGGCGATTCTGTGCAGATCGGCGGGCGAACGTACCCGATCACCGGACAGGTAGACGGGGTGCCAGGCCAGACTGATGTGGCAGGCCTCGTCGGGCCCCGTGTGTACCTCCCGCTGGCGGCGCTCGACTCGACGCTGCTCGGGTTCGGGAGCCGGGCTCGCTACTCCGCCGCGTTCCGCTTCGCCGACGACGCTGTGCTGGAGCAGGTGCTTCCCAGCCTCGACGCGGCCGAGGTGCGCTACGAGACCGCTGGCGACGAGCAGCAGGAGGTCTCTGAGGCTTCGGGGTATCTCGCCCGCTTCCTGTCGCTCGTCGGGTTTGTCGCGCTGCTGCTGGGCGGCATCGGCGTGGCGTCGTCCGTGAGCGTTTACGTGAGCGAGAAGGCAGAAACCGTTGCGACGCTGCGATGCCTGGGCGTGTCCTCTGCTCGTGTGTTGTCGACCTACGCACTCCAGGCTGTCGCCCTCGGGTTCGTCGGGGCGACGCTCGGTGCCGCGCTCGGCGTGGGTGTGCAGCGCTTGCTCCCCGTCGTGTTCGCGCCGTTCCTGCCCGTGGAGGTCTCCAACGCCATCGCGCCTCGCGCCGTGCTGGAGGGCGTGGCGGTGGGCTTGGGCGCCGCGCTCCTGTTCGCTCTCCTCCCCTTGGTGGGCGTGCGCCGCGTGCCTCCACTGCGGGCGCTCCGCGACGATGCCAGGGCACGAGGCCAGGATCCGCTCCGGTGGCTGCTGGCGGCACTGCTGGTCGCCGCCGTGTTCGGCTTCGCATTCGTCCAGACCCAGAC
This sequence comes from Bacteroidota bacterium, assembly GCA_038744895.1. Taxonomy (GTDB): domain Bacteria; phylum Bacteroidota; class Rhodothermia; order Rhodothermales; family Rubricoccaceae; genus Rubrivirga. Next base: position 3,697 of record JBCDLV010000156.1, read on the forward strand.
GATTCGTGGCGCCGCTGCCTTCGTCGCAGGCACGGCCGCCGTGTTCGCCCTGCTGGCGCTGGCGGCAGTGGTCGTCCGAGGTGTCGTGCGGCGAGTGGTGCGGCCTGGCCTGCCGTGGGCGTGGCGCCAAGGTCTCGCCAACCTTCATGCGCCGGGCAACCAGACGTTGGTTCTCCTGCTGACGCTCGGACTCGGGGTCTTCCTCGTGCTGGCGCTCGGGCTGGTCCAGCGGTCCATCCTGGAGCAGGTGGCGCTCCCCTCCGACCAAGCCGGCGCGCCGGACGTGGTCCTCTTCGACGTGCAACCGGACCAGCGCGACAGCCTGCGCCAGCTGGTCCAGGGAGAGGGGCTTCCCGTCGTCGAGGAGGTGCCGCTCGTGTCGATGCGCATCTCTGCGATCGAGGGCGTTCCCGTGGACACGCTGGCCGAGACGTCCGACGCGTCGTTCGATGGCGGCGAAGGGGGCCCCGAGCGCTGGGCGCTACAGCGCGAGTACCGCTCGACCTACCGCTCGGAGCTGGTCGACTCCGAGACGCTTGCGGAAGGCACCTTCCAGGGCACCGTCGCGCCGGATGCCGACGTCGTCCCCATCTCGTTGGAGGTGGAGCTGGCTCTGGACCTCGACGTCGAGATTGGCAGCCGAATCACCTGGAACGTGGGCGGCACGGATATCGAGACCGAGATCACGAGCCTCCGCGAGGTGGACTGGGCACGCGTCTCACCCAACTTTTTCGCCGTCTTCCCGGCGGGACCGCTCGACGCGGCCCCGCAGACCGCGATTCTGCTCACGCGAGCCGGATCACCGGAGCGGAGCGCCAGCCTGCAGTCGGCCGTCGTGGAGGCCTTCCCGAACGTCTCGGCGGTGGACGTGCGCCTGGTACTCGACCTGGTCGACCGGGTGTTGAGCCGCGTCGCGTTCGTGCTCCGGTTCATGGCCCTGTTTGCCGTTGTGACGGGCCTCGTGGTGCTGGCGGGCGCAGTCCGCGTGGCGCTCGCGCAGCGGACCCGCGAGGCCGTCGTCCTGCGGACGCTCGGCGCCAGCCGGGCGCAGGTCCGGCGGATCCTGCTGGCGGAGTATGTCCTGCTGGGCCTGCTGGCGGCGCTGACGGGCGGTCTGCTGGCGGTGGCCGGCGCGTGGGGCGTGGCGACGTTCGCGTTCCAGATCCCTTTCCAGCCGGACCTGAGCTGGCTCGGGTGGGCGCTCCTGATCGTCCCGGTGCTGACGGCCGTCGTCGGGCTGGCGGGCAGCCGGGGCGCGCTGCGCCAGCCGCCGCTGGCGGTGCTGCGAGCGGAGGGCTAGGCGCCGTGTTCAATCAGGACTTTATCATGCGCCAGATTCAGCAGCTGGCGCAGGTCCTCGCGCAGGTGCTGGTCCAGAAGCGACTCGACCGGGGCCGCGAGGCGCAGGACGCCCTGGAGCGCGGCGTCGAGGCCGCCCTCGGCCTCTCCCTGGACGACCTCCACCAGCTCGGCCGGCCGACGCTCCTCGCGATGTGCGAGCCGGGCGAGGTGCTCTACGGCGACACCGCCGCATCAGCCGCAGACCTGCTGGCGGAGGATGCGTCCGCCGCAGGACGCCAGCGGGCGCTGTGGCTCTACGAGCACGCCATCGCGCACGGGCTGGCGGTGCCGTTCGACGTGCATGACCGGATGGACGCCATTCAGGCCTCTCTCACATCCTGATTCTCTTCTCCCCATCGCATCCCGATGTCCACCCCCATCGTCTCTCTCGTCACCGGTGCCAACCGGGGCATCGGCCTCGGCGTCGCACGCCAGCTGGCGCAGCGCGGGCACCATGTCCTTCTGGGCTCCCGGGACCTCGACGCAGGTAGGGAAGCCGCGGAGACGGTCCGGCGCGAGGTATCGGACGCCCTCGTTCAAGCCGTCCAGATCGACGTCACGAAGGCGTCCGACGTGGAGGCGCTCGTCGACACCCTCCAGCAGTCGCCGGGCCGGTTGGACGTGCTCGTGAACAACGCGGCGATCGACTACGACACGGACCAGCACGTGCTGACGGCGGACCTGGACCGCGTCGAGCGGGTGTGGACGACCAACACGCTCGGGCCTTGGCGGCTGGCGCAAGCCCTGTCGCCGTTCCTGCGGGAGAGCCCACATGGACGACTGGTCAACGTGTCGAGCGAGGCCGGCGCCCTTCACGCCCTTAGGACTGGGACGCCCGCTTACAGCCACTCGAAGGCCGCGCTGAACGCCATCACGATCATGCTCTCCGCTGCACTGAAGGACGATGGCGTGCTGGTCAACGCCGTCTGCCCTGGCTGGGTGCGGACGGACATGGGCGGCCCGAACGCGCATCGCTCCGTCGAGGAGGGGGCCGCGTCCGTCGTGTGGGCGGCTACGCTTCCCGACGACGGTCCCAGAGGCGGCTTCTTCCGCGACGGCAAGCCCCTCGATTGGTAACCGGCTCACTGGCTGTAGCGCCAGCTGAGTGCCGCCGTCTACCGACGGATCCGTAACGCCGTGGGGGTGAGGACAGCAAAGGCACTGGGCAACTCCATTCCGTGGATTCGGATGCTTGTCACCGTGCACCGCACTTTGTCGTCCTCCGAGAGTCCGGCGAAGCGGACGAGCAGCACACCGGAATGAACGCGCCCCTGACGGTGGACGAGTTCACCGAAGTCGGAGTCGGCAGTTAACAAGACGGATCCGGCCGCGTGTGCGAGCGCCAGCACCTCCGAGTCGCTGAGCCCCGCGTTCCGTTCCGCGACGTAGTCGACCTCGTGCCCAGCGTCGCGAAGCGCGAACGATTGGGCCGTCCACGCTCTCATCCGCGACGAACCTCACGCAGCCGTCGGGTACACCACGTCGGCTCGGATGGCTGCCGCGGCAAATGCCAGGGCCGCGGCGATTCCCTCTCGCGTCAGACGGGGATGCGCCCGGAGGATCTGCTCTTCAGACTCGCCAGCCGCCAGCTTATCGAGGATCAGCTCGACGCTGATCCGAGTCCCCCGGACAACGGGCTTGCCTGCGAGAGCGTCTGGGTCGGAGATGATCATTACACGGGAAACGTACGACGCGCTCCCCCCTAGACGTGGCTGGCGGCCCGCTGGCGCGCTACCGCCAGCGGGCGCATTCTGTCAGTACGCCTCCACGTGGACGCCCGCCACGGCACGGCCACTGGGGTCGGCGGCCGACGCGAACGACGCGTCCCAAGCCAGGGCCTCCGGCGTCGAGCACGCGACCGACTTGCCACTCGGCACCGTGCGTGCAGGCGCATCGCCGGGGAAGTGCTGCTCGAAGATCGTCCGGTAGAGGTAGCCCTCCTTGGTATCCGGCGCGTGGATGGGGAACCGGTACTCGGCCGTCGCCAGCTGCGTGTCGGAGACCTCGCGCTCGGCCCAGGCCTTCAGCGAGTCGATCCACGCGTAGCCGACGCCGTCCGAGAATTGCTCCTTCTGGCGCCAGGCGACCGACTCCGGCAGCATGTGCTCGAACGCCTCGCGGAGGATGGTCTTCTCCATCTTGCCGTCCGTCGGGCGCTTGGCCTCGGGATCCAGGCGCATCGCTACGTCCAGGAACGCCTGGTCGAGGAACGGGACGCGCGCCTCGACCCCCCAGGCGGCCATCGCTTTGTTCGCGCGGAGGCAGTCGAACAGGTGGAGCCGGTCGAGCTTGCGGACGGTCTCCTCGTGGAACTCCCGCCCGTCGGGCGCCTTGTGGAAGTACAGGTAGCCGCCGAAGATCTCGTCCGAGCCCTCGCCCGAGAGGACCATCTTGATGCCCATTGCCTTGATCCGCCGAGCCATGAGGAACATGGGCGTGGCCGCGCGGATCGTCGTCACGTCGTAGGTCTCCAGGTGGCGGATGACCTCGGGGACCGCGTCGATCCCTTCCTCGACCGTGAAATGGAGCGTGTGGTGGACCGTCCCGATGTGCTCCGCCACCTCCTCGGCGGCGGCGAGGTCCGGGGATCCTTCCAGGCCGATCGCGAACGAGTGGAGGTGCGGCCACCAGGCTTCCTCCGCCCCGTCCGACTCGACGCGGCGGCGCGAGAACTGCTGCGCCAGCGCAGCCGTGATCGACGAGTCGAGGCCACCGGAGAGCAGCACGCCGTACGGCACGTCGGTCATCAGCTGGCGCTTGACGGCGGCGCTGAGTGCGTCGCGGACGTCCTCGGCGCGCGCGTCGTTGTCCTTGACCGCGTCGTAGCGCATCCAGTCGCGCGTGTAGTAGCGCACCGGCTCGCCGACTTCGCTGTCCCAGACGTGGCCCGGCGGGAACGGCTCGATCGTCTTGCAGACCGGCACGAGGGCCTTCATCTCGCTCGCCACGACCAGCGTCCCGTGCTCGTCGCGGCCCGTGTAGAGCGGCATGACGCCCATCGGGTCGCGCGCGATCAGGTAGCGGTCCTCCTCCGAATCGTA